>JALVPN010000188.1 GCA_027031765.1 Promethearchaeota archaeon
CTCGACGTCCTCATCGGCAGCTACGACCACTATGTGTACGCACTTGACGGTGCCACTGGTTCCACCCTGTGGTCACACCAGACCGGGGACTGGGTGTTCTCGTCGCCGGCACTTGGGGACGTGGACGGTGACGGCGACCTCGACGTGGTCGTGGGCAGTGGTGACCACAGCGTGTATGCGCTTGACGGTACCACCGGCTCAATCATATGGTCACACCAGACCGGGGGCGGGGTGGGATCCTCGCCAGCACTGGGGGATGTGGACGACGACGGCGACCTTGACGTGGTTGTGGGCAGCGAGGACAATAGAGTGTATGCACTGGAAGCGTCAGAGAGTACGGGCCGGGTATACTGGCAGGGACACGGTGGTGAGATGTCGTTCCAGCGCAGGGCGTGTGTTGAGTACGTGGACAGTGACTGTGATATGCTGTCCGACCACTCTGAGTCTACGTATCGGACGGACCGCGAGGACTCGGACTCTGACGACGACGGCATGCCTGATGGCTGGGAGGTCTCCAATGGACTGGATGCGACGAATCCTAGTGATGCGGCCCTCAACCCTGATGGTGACGGTCTGTCGAATCTTGAGGAGTACCAGCACGGCTGTAACCCACATGATGGTGACACTGATGACGACTGGCTCACTGACGGTTGGGAGGTGTCCGTTGGTCTGAGCCCCGTTGCGGCGCTGGACGGCCGTCTGCTGGAATTGCTGCTGTCTGGGACTGTTGTGGCATTCGTTGGACTGGTACTACACCGGACGGGCTGGCGCCCAAGACGGCCTACGAGCTGGCGCCTAAGATGGCGCAGAAGACGGCACACATGACGGGGCAGAATCCAGTCACCATGCACATGTAGTCACGATGCTACAGGTCACTCGTCCACATACGGGGCATAGTCGAGGGTTCTGTGACGTATGGCCGCTTGGGCTTGTGGAGTCTTTCCTAGCGTGGACGTTTGGTGGTGTTGACGGGGCGCGTGGGGTTCTGTGGGTGGTCGTAGGAAGACCCGGTCCTGCACCGGGGCCGTCCCAACGGTACTGAGCGCAAGCATGTCGCTGGTGTGTGGGGCCACGCCGCTAGCACTCCAGAGCGCCCGGCCAGGGACTTGGCAGATCCTCCCTACCCAATCTGTCGTTCCCGTATCGTCGTGTGTACTGGCATCCGCAGCAACATCCTGACGGACGGAACCGTTGCCAGCAGGGCGGTCACGAGGATTACCACACCCGTGCCGACTACCTGGGGCCAGTCAAAGAACACGTGGTAGGCCGGGAATATGTTCTGCATGAGGGGCTGCACCTCCAGCCATGTGTTGAGGACCCACGTCATCGGGATGCCCAACAATATGCCCACCACTGTGAGGAGCACCGTTTCGCCAGCCACCACTCCTGCAATGGTCCGCCCACCAAAGCCGAGGGCCCGCATGAGGGCGTACTCGGACCTGCGTTCGAGACTGCCAATCAGGACGATGTTCCCAACAATGAGGACAGTCATCAGGATGCCGAGGAGAGTGAACACCTGGACGATGTCGCTGAAGTACTCCAGCATGCGCCGCATCCCGGATATGGTCTCGGCCCGGCCCTGCACCATTACAACCTCGCCCCTCCGGTACAGCTCCTCACGTAGCTCCTCGTCGTGGCCAGCACTGGCCCTGACGAAGGCCCCGCTGGCAACCGGTGCCCCGAGCAAGTCCCGGGCATCGTCCAGTCTCATGACCGCATCGCCCAGGATGTCAGACGTGATCCCCGTGACCTCCAGCTCCGTGGAGTTGCCGGATGCGAATACGGTGACGGTGTCACCGACCTCCACACCGAGCTGGTGGGCAAGGCGTGGGACAAGTAGTATGCTGCCCCGCTCCCCGAGGCCCGAGCCCGCAGTTATCTCCGGGACGTGAAGGCTGTTCTCCCATGGCAACGCCACGATGCTCGCCGACCTGTTCCCGCTCTCGCCCGAGGTGGCGGCCACGTGTGCGCCGGACCTGAGGATTGGCACCACTGTCTCGGCATGGGCGAGGTCAAGGTCGTCCACTTCCGACTGCAACAGGTGGTGCGAGAAGCTCACGACAAAGTCCCAGTTGTCGTGCACTGTCAGGGCATACTCGAAAGAACCAGCCACTGAGCTCATGATCACCGGGCCCGTTGCACCCACGGTCATGCTCACGCTGATGGCAACCACAACGAGGGCACTCCGCAGGCGACGACGGCTCGTCTGCCGGAACACGTACCTCGACGGATATGACAGGGCCCAGCCCACACGACCAAGGCCTCTCTCGACAAGCGTCGCACGCGCTGGGCGCATGTCTACCATCTCACCGCGGATTGCATGGTGTGGTGGTACGTGGGTCGCGCTCCACGCAGCCGCTATCATGGCCATGGCAGTGGCCACCGGGCCGATGGCAATGGCTATGTAGAAGGGCGTGACCGGGTAGACCATCTCTTGCAGTGGGAACCCGCTCACACTGGTCATGTACTCCTGTGACAGGGGCACCGCAATGGGGATGGCCAGCAGTACGCCCACTATCGAGCTCTGGAGGCCGAAGACCACCGCTGCAACGATGTAGCCGGCCAGTACCGAGCGCTGACTGTAACCGAGGCCCCGCAGCACACCGATCTCACGCCGCTGGGTCCGGACAAGACGGTGCATTGCTGAGAATGACACGAAGAACGCCACGGCTATGATGATACCGGACAGCAGGCCTATGAACTCGTCCCCATAGGCCAGGTCGGTCTCAACGAACGAGTACCCGAACATGTCCTCGCGCTTCATTGTCCTCCGGACCCCATAGTCACGCAGGACATCGTCCACCTCGCTCATCGCCGCCTCCCTGTCAACACCGTCCTCAAACACCACACAGAACTCGTTGACGTGCCCGGGTAGACCCAGCAGCTGCTGTAGGGTCTCCAGCGGGAGCACGATGACCGCGAGGCTCCCGGCAGTGGGATAGACGGCCATCGGACTGACGGCAGAGAGGACGTACTGCGGCGACAGGAACTGGCCCCGCACTGTGAAGTTGTGCCTGCGGCCGAGCACGGTCACTGTGAGGTTGTCACCAGGCCCGATACCGTGCTCCTCTGCGAACCGTTGTTCGAGCAGGACACTGTCAGGACTGTCAGGGTCCAGGTACTGCCCGTCCGTCACCGAGATGTTGTTCACAGTAGGCATCGACGTGGCGTTGAACCCCAGCAGGTCAGCGGTCACATTCTGGCCACCGACCACCACCAGGCCTGACAGGTGGGCCCTCCCATAGGCGTACCTGACAGGGTCAAGGCCCTCGATGTCGTCGACAACGGACACGGGTGCTGCGTCCACCATCACCGTGTAGTCCGAGAGGCGGAGCCTGTCATACACTACGTGCAGGCTACCACGCACTGATGGCATCATCGCACTCATGGCATAGAAGGTGGCGCACCCGACCGAGATGAGGAGCATGCTCGCAAAGACCCTGAGCTTGATGCGCCTGAACTCGCGGAATGTCTTCCGTAACAACAGTCCGGTCAGACTACCGCCCCCTGCTGTCCAGTATCAGCGAGCTGCCCGGAACGCAGGTGCACTATCCGACTGGCAAGCCGTGCCACGTCGGTCTGGTGGGTCACAGCTATGACCGTGGTCCCTGTCCTCTCGTTCAGCTCCCGCAACAGCTGCCACACCATCTCACCAGACTCGGCATCCAGGTTCCCGGTCGGCTCGTCTGCCAGGAGCAGCCGCGGCTCCTTGGCCAGCGCACGGGCAATGGCCACACGCTGCTGCTCACCACCACTCATCTGTGCAGGGAACTTGTCCACCTGGTCGCCAAGGCCCACCAGCCGCAGGTATTCCTCCGCACGCTGGCGCATGACAGCAGCGTCCTTGATGACTGGGGCCAGCCCGATCTCAACGTTCTCCCGGGCCGTGAGCGCGGGGAACAGGTTGTAGAACTGGAACACGAGGCCCACCTTCTTGGCCCTGAACCGCGTGCGCTCACTGTCCGTATATGCGGACACCTCCTCGCCATCGACAAACACCTGACCCGAAGTCGGTCTGTCAAGGGTCGACACCATGTTCAGGAGTGTCGTCTTACCACACCCGCTCGGGCCAAGCACCACTACGAACTCACCCTCATCAATGGCCAGGGACAGGTGCCTCATAGCGTGGACTGTGGTCTCACCGAGCAGGTATTCCTTACATACATCCCGTAACTCAACAATCATCATGGCGGCGCCTTCGCCACTCACGGCGACCCCCCTTGTTCTTAACTTTTATGTGTGTGGCGGGCTGATGGCCCCACACCGTGCCCGGTCTCACAGGCACCCACCGTCCCAGACCCGCTATCAGTATCTGAATCCCGTGTCGTGTCCGGGCCATTGGGGGGAGAGTAGGCCACGTGACAGCCCCCGGACGCACACGGCGGGGTCACTGTGTGCACGCACCAGGCCAGAGCTGACGACGCATGAGCGGCACTGTGCTACCACGCGCCCTGGTGTCGAGCGACGGTCGTGGGACGGGTCATGAAGGACCCCTGTGATTACCTATTCCACAGGCAGGCGTATTATCGTCCTGAGCCTCTCCGGGGCTGCCCGCCTCGGGTCACCAAGGTATATCTCATGGTGCTTGCCGCGTCTTGAGAGGCCCTGCTCCTCGATGAACTCCAGCAGCCGCTGTATCGTGGGCCCCTCTTCACTGTACGGCCCCACATGCAGTACCTGTGCACAGAGGCCCTCGTGGAACCGCGAGAGGCGCAGCTTGTCAAGTGCTGGCAGACCCTTCTTCTCAGACACCTCCTCGACCACCCGCTGGAAGAGGTCATCTGTCACCTCGTCCGGCTGCATGATCATTGCGGTCCACAGCCAGTCCTCGCGGCTGGTCTCATAGAACGACACCCCCTCCGGTGTCCACCATAGCCCCTCAAGCGGCATCACCGTGTAGTCGATGACACCCGCCCTCTTCAGGGCCATCTTCACCGGGTACGCCACTCCGTACAGTGCCTGGAGCGCCTGCTGGTACTCTGTGCCCTCCGGTGCGCCGGCCCCGTCCACCATGAGGAACTGCATGTCGGGGACATCCACAAGCGCAGGGCGTCGCCGTGCTGAGTAGACGTCCTTGAGTTGTCTCTTCAGGTCGACCTTCGGCATGCCCCACTCTCTACGTACACTGCCAAATAACGTTGATGCACCGAGCACCCCTCACGGCAACACTGTCACTCCTGAGACCATTGCTCACCTGCTAGCATGTGGCTGTCAGGAGCGCTGCACCACTGCACGGTCCCCGTCCCGGCCCATGCGCCCGCACACGCACAGTCAGGCCACACTATGTGTCGCTCTTGTGGGTGTCCACGCCCAGTCACAGCCGCACCTGTCGCAGAGCTGGCTGTACCCCGGGGCCCGCAGCGTCAGGTGAGGTGGTGCCAACACACAACTGTCAAAAGGCTGTTCGGAGGGGTAGACTACTGAGGAGTTGCACATGGACATTGGACTGTTGGCTGTGGGAGTCGGTCTGGTGACGGCCTTCGCACTCATCACACTGACCTTCTACATCCGTGAGAAGCGCACTGGTCGTCGAGTCTACTACCTGAAGGAGGCCACGACTCTTGGCATGCTGACTGGCGTGACGAACATCATGGTGTCGGGGCCGGAGTTCGACGTGTTCGGTCTTGGCCCCACTGTGATCCTGCGGTTCACGCTGGCGTCCTGGCTGCTCGTCTTCGGTGGTCTGGGCCTCTTCTTCGCCAGCATGCGCACTGTTACCCCCGACTGGCGTGTCGTGTCGCTGGCGTGCATCCTAGGCGCTGCGAGCATAGTGGCCGGCTTTGGTGGGCTGCTGATACCCGGTGTCGCCGGCAACCCAATGGTCCTCATCTGGAAGCTGGGCTATGCACTGTATGCGTGTCTGGTGTTCGGCTATGGGACGCGGGTCTACTGGCTTGCCAACCGTATGCTGCCTGAAACACGCAGCCTGGTGCTGTCCCTCGCAATCGGCACCATCTTTGTCACGTACGTCCTCAACATCTTCATCTACGACGTGCCCAACTACCTCGGGTTCCAAGTCGTGCCAGGCCTGAACCTCGAAATGGTCCTGGACCTGTTCCGCATCCTCGCAATGCTCGTGATGGTAGTTGTCCTGTTGACAGACATGGAGTACTTCTACCGCATCCCGGTGCGCATCTACTCGATTGCCGTGAACTCCTCCGCGGGTATGAACCTCTACAACTATTCGCCAGAGCCCACCCCTATTGACCCCAACCTCTTCTCGGGCGCCCTCACGGCAATCTCCCTCGTCATGCGAGAGAGCATGGGTAGCACAGAGGGCAGTGTGCGGCAGATCATCACTGGGGACAGGGTCGTGCTCGTGGAGTCGCGTGAGGACTGCGGGTTCTGCGTCGCTGCCGTGGTCGGACGCGCAACGCGTTTCATAGTCCGCTCGGTACAGGTGTTCGCTGACATGCTCGCTGAGGAGTACGGTGAAGTGCTCAAACGGGACACCTTCGCCAGCGACATGCTCCAGAACGTCGAGCTCATGATGTTGACGGCCTTCCCATTCCTCAAGGCGGCCATGGCATAGTGGTGCCCCCATCACAAGACGCCCTGTACCAGCCCCGAGCGGGTGCACCACGAGCAGCACCAGCACGCCCTCAGAGGACTGCCACACCACGTCACGCGGCACTGGACAGGGCGCGGCTGTGGCAGCGACCCGGACCGCACCCGGCCCGGACTGCGTCTGAATAAGACATAAGGCCTGCTGTGTGTGTGAGGGCCCAGTCGACTCCAGCCCGGTGCAGTGTAGCTTGCTGTGCCATGACGGAGTAGGAACGGGCCGGTCGGTGTCTGCCCGGGCCCGCCCCTGCAGTGTCCGTGCGAGTCGTCTGGAGGAATAAGCCGTGTCAGACTCTGAGAAGCTGGTCGAGTGGCATCACCGTGTCGTCGAGGTGGTCAACGAAGGTGTTGTCATCGTCCAGGACGGTGAGATTGTCCTGGCAAACGGTGCCCTCGCGAAGATGCTCGGCTACCGCGAGTCAGAGCTCACCGGCATGCTGTTCGTTGACGTGGTGGACCCAATATTCCACCGGCACGGCGCAACAACCCTGGCGGCAATGAGCGAGGGCACATGCCGTATCAGTTTCAGAACCCGCCTCCTGCGTCATGACGGCCGCCCCATCCATGTGGAGGTCACCCCGACACCGGTGCTGTACAACGGCAGGCCGGCAACCCTGGCAGCCGTGCGCGACCTGTCCCGCGAACTCGACCTTGAGAGTACAGTGGGGGCCCTCGAAGAACGCTTCGCATCCCTCTACAACCTCTCGCCAGCAGCATACTTCACACTCGACTCTGAGGGCGTGGTGCGTCAGGTAAACCGCGAGGCAGAACACCTCCTGGGAGTACCGGAGGAGCAGATTGTGGGCCGTCACCTCGAAGAGTTCCTGCCAGAGCCACCTGGCGACTACGATGTGGTCGGTGAGTTCATGCGGGAGGTCCTGATGGGAAAGCACATCCAGGGCGTCGAGATCGAGATGCTGCGTCCTGATGGCCGACGACTGTGGGTGAGCGTGTCCTCACGACCACTGAGCAAGATTGGCGCCCACGCAGAAGAGACCGCCTTCATGGCCTTCGACATCACGCGGCGCAAGGCTGCTGAGGCACGCGTCCTCGAGGAGCGCCAGTGGGCCGACCTCTACCTTGGTGTCATGACCAACGACCTCAACGTCATCAACCAGAGCACACTGTACTCCCTCGAACTCGTCACCTCGACCGTGCGCCTCCCAGACAAGACCCTCTCAGTACTGCGCGAGACCGCATGGAACGTGCGGCGCTCGTCACGTATGATTGCCAATGTCAGGGCGCTCATCACACTGCGCAAGTCGCCACCTGAGAAGCGCAGGACCAACCTCTATGCCCACTTCCAGCGCGCACGACGTGAGGCCGACCGGGACTTTGAATGGAAGACCCTCGAGGTGGAGACCAACATCGAGGACGGCAAGTTCTTCGTCGTTGGCCACCAGTTCCTCTGGAGCGTGTTCTTCAACATCATGCACAACGCCATGATGTACGACCCTGAGAAGCACGTCAGGATGGAGGTCACGGCCGAGTACGTCGACAACGGTTCAAAGGTGAGAGTGTCGTTCGCTGACCACGGGCCGGGTATTCCTGACTCCATGAAAGAGGAGCTCATGGATCGTGCGAGGTCGCCCGAGAGGCATGCCGGTGGCGCCGGCCTCGGCCTCACTTTTGTCTACAGGTTCATCCGCGACCTCGGTGGCGACCTGTGGGTAGAGGACAGGGTGCCGGGCGACCACTCCAAGGGCGCGAAGTTCGTCGTCGAGATCCCCGCGTGGGTCGAGGAGGCGGAGGCCGCAACCATCCTGTTCTACAAGTCGGCCCACTGCGTCTTCTGCGGCCCGGTCTACGAGTCCCTGATGGCAGTCCTCGATGAGATGGGCATGAGCAGGAACATGGTGCGGGTCATCGACGTGGACGACCCCAACGCCGGGGTCTCGGAGGACGAGCTGCCAGCCCTACCCACCATCCGCTTTGGCCAGAGCGAGCTCACGGGCTTCGTGTCGGAAGACGACCTCCGGGAACACCTGATGACCATGCTCATGTTCTCACAGTGAGGGGCCGTTGTGCTCTCGCAGCGGACACGTGCCACCAGCACCTGTGCACCGGACGACGACATGTCCCACCCCAACTAGTCCACGGTAATCTTGTCGTCCTTCAGGTCTGGGCACTTGACCGCAATGACCACGACCTCGTTGTCCCCGGTCTCGAACCAGTGCGGCTCTCCGGGCTCGACCACGACCACATCGCCCTCCCCCACACTGTACGTCCTGTCACCAACACCCACCACAGTGCTCGCCATCGTCACGAACACCTCTTCGAGCTGCTGGTGGGCATGCGGTTCCGTCCTCGTGCGGGGCGGGATCTTCACCCAGATGAAGCCCGCGGTCGGGACTGGGGCCCTGAACTTGATATCTGCAACGTACTTCCGGCCGTATCCTCCTGCACCGATAAGCTCACACTCTGAGGCACGGTATATCTTGACCATGGCCCATCACGCCATGTCGCCGCTCCGGCATGAGAAATACGTTCTGGTCTGTCAGGGGGCCGGGCCATGCCTGCCATGCCGGACGCGGCCCCGACACGTGTAGTGCGTCCCACAGCCCCCGGATATGGACACTCCCACCAGCAACAGGTCCGAGCAGAGTGGGGGGAGGGACAGGAGCCCACAGCCCCCGGATATGGACACTCCCGTCAGCCGGCGCCCAGAGCACCAGCCCGGCATCGACCGCATCCTTTAAGTAGTGAATTCGTGGCCAATTGGACTGAACAACAAATGGGACGAACCGGCAATGTATCTTGAGCTGTCACTAATCCCGTTCGCCATCCTCCTGGTCCTGTTCCTATGTTTCTTCGTCACAGCTGAGGGCTCGAAATGGCAGAAACACCCACAACTCGGTGTCTTCGCCAGGTTCATCCAGGTGTCGCCACTCCGCGGCTTCCTGGTGTTCTTTGTCCTCACAATCCTCATGGTACCATCGGTCCTGCTCATCATCCTAGGCTACTGGACTGATGCGGTCATCACAGGCACCGTTCCTAACACTACAACCCCCATAGTGAACGTGCTCCTCCTGCTGCTCCTCATCCTCTCTGGCATGATCCCCGTCCTATGGAGTCACTTCCGGACATGGCGCCAGGCCGTAAGGAGCGCAGCTGAGGTACGTGTCCGCACAATCGAGTAAGACCGGTCAGGAGG
>JALVPN010000189.1 GCA_027031765.1 Promethearchaeota archaeon
CAACTATCTGTAGAAGGCCTGTGGCGCCACCTGCGAGGTGTGTACCGTTTCTATCGACTACTGTCCCAGCTCGCACGGGGGTGACGTGTTGGACGGCAGACGGCTGAGGGATGCGATGGCTGAGATTGTCGGTGAGAGGTCCGTGTCAGATGGTGCGGCCGAGCGCCACACATACAGCCTCGACATGACCGAGAACCCGCCACGGGAGCCACTGATGGTAGTGATGCCGGCCTCCACTGAGGAGGTGGTGCAGGTCGTCCGGCTGGCGAACGAGACCCGGACACCACTGGTACCATTCGTGGCCGGCCAGAACGTCGGTGGCCTGACCATCCCACAGGTGGACGGTGCCGTGGTCGTTGACCTGAAGCGGATGGACCGGGTCGTCGAGGTGGACGAGGACGCCATGTATGCGGTGGTGGAGCCCGGTGTCACCTTTGGCCACCTGCGTAGGTTCCTCGACCAGCACCACCCATCGTTGAGGTACACGTACCCACTCGCACCACCCTTCACCTCCGTCGTGGCCAACGCCCTCCTCCAAGGGCTGTGTGACCTCTCTACCCGACACGGTGCGATGGCCGACTTCATCAATGGCCTTGAGGTCGTCCTGCCGACCGGAGAGGTCGTGCGTGTGGGCTCTGGTGTTATGGGCGACGGCTACTGGTACGCCAGGTACCCGCTGCCAGACCTTGTGGGCCTGTTCACCGGCTGGCAGGGCATGACCGGTATTGTCACGAGGGCTGCGCTCCAGCTCTGGCCACGGCCACCATGTACACGTCATGCTGCGGTCTTCACGTTCGGCGAGGAGACAACAACACGCCTCCTGTCGAGTGTGGCGCGTGCTGGTCTCGTCGATGATGCTGACTGTCTCTCAGTCCCAATTGTCAAGATGCTCCTCGGAGTGGACTGGCCTGTGGAGCACTTCGAGGGCGAACCGGACTATGCGACCCTCCTGACCATGACAGGCAACACAGAACGCGAGGCCGAGGAGAAATGCACTGTGGTCGAGGACATGGTGGAGGCCGAACGGCGTCACGACCCACGCAATGTGTTTGTGCCGTGGGAGGTGGTACGCAGGCTAATGGGTCCTCAGGCCGACTCGTGGGTCGATTTCCCCTCTGATGCCTTCAAGGTACTCACCCGCTTCGACGGCCTGACCTGGGTCGGCACATACATCCACCCGCGGCACTGGGCCGAGGCACTCAGGGGTGGGCGCAGAGTTGTCGAACGCCACGGCTTCGAGCTCATGGCATTCCTGAAACCAATGCGCGGTATGCACTTTGGCGAGTTCAAGTTCATCATCCGCTTCCCAAAAGACCCGGCAACGCTGGCACGGGTGCGTGCCTGCAACGAGGAGCTGCTGGAGCTTGCCCTCGGGCTGGGCGCAGTCCCATACAAGACCCCGGTGTGGGCTGCCAGACGCCTGCAGGAACGGGTCGACCCACAGTTCGTCGAGCTCCTGCGCCGCATCCGCAGGCTGCTCGACCCCAATGGCATAATGAACCCCGGGAGGTGGGCGCTGTGACCGGCCATGATGCCGTACTGGACGAGTGGCTCCATGCCTGCAACCGCTGTGGTACCTGCAAGTACGTCTTCCGTGTCTACGAGCCGTCGTGCCCATCCGGTGCCTACTTCCGTTTTGAGTCGTACTATGCATCAGGGCGGATAGCCATTGCACGTGGCCTGTTGACGGGGGCCCTTGAGTGGGAC
This sequence comes from Promethearchaeota archaeon, assembly GCA_027031765.1. Classification (GTDB taxonomy): domain Archaea; phylum Asgardarchaeota; class Thorarchaeia; order Thorarchaeales; family Thorarchaeaceae; genus JALVPN01. The sequence goes on from JALVPN010000189.1 coordinate 1,708, forward strand.
GACTCGCTGGTCGACCCTGTCTTTGCGTGCACCACCTGCGGCAGCTGTGAGGTGCAGTGCCTGGCGCCCCACAGTGACAGCATCGTTGAGATCATAGAGGCACTCCGTGCCATGGTCGTATCTGCCCACGGCGCACCGCCCGTCCAGGCCCGGTTGCTTGAGAACACGCTCGCTCACAACAACCCCTACGGTGAACAGCATGTGGCGGGCACTCTGGCCCGGGAGTACCGACTGCCCCGGCATGCAGAGGTCGTCTACTTTGTCGGCTGCACTGCTACGTACCGTGAACGGGCCATCCGTGACGCTACAGTGTCTGTCCTGCAGCGTGCTGGCGTTGACCTCACCATTGTGGACGAGCACTGCTGTGGTTCACCGCTCCTACGGACAGGCCAGCGCGACGCGGTCAATGCACTTGCAGAACACAACCTCCGCGAGTTCGACACAGTCGGTGCATCGCTGGTCGTCACGTCGTGTGCTGGTTGCTACAGGGCCCTGACGGTCGACTACCCACGCATGGGCCTCCACCCCGACATCCCAGTCCTCCACAGTTCGCAGTTCGTCCTACAGCTGATAGGCGATGGACGACTGACGCTGGCGGGCCCGTGGGACAGGGGCGCGGTCACCTACCATGACCCCTGTCACCTTGGTCGTGCGTGCGGCGTATACGACCCGCCCAGGCAGGTCCTCGCTGCCCTGTCGGTGCCTGTCACAGAGATGCGTCTCAACCGCGAGAACTCCTGGTGCTGCGGTGCAGGCGGAGGTGCAAAGGCTGCGTACCCTGAGTGGAGCCTCCAGACCGCAGCCGAGCGCATCAGGCAGGCAGCGGCCACTGGTGCCCCGACCATAGTGACTGCCTGCCCTTTCTGTGTGAGGGCTCTGCGTGATGCAACCCCTGAGTCCGGGCCCGGTGTGATGGACCTCGTCCAAGTTGTCGACCTGATGACCCGTCGTGGTCCTGAGTAGACCTATCGTGTCCCCTGGGTCTGTGCAGTGCTGCCACAGTCACCCATTGGTGACGGCCCTTTCTTAGACCCCGCCCCCCGACCGGTCGCAACGACCAGGGTCATAGTGAGTGGGCAGGCGGGTGCCTACACACCGAGGACAGGCTATTGTTACTGTGTCGTCGCCACATCCTTGGGGTCGTACCGGACGCCAGTTTGGCGTAGCAGGAGGTACGGTCTCAGTTCCAGCAGGGCCCCACACAGGATGACGGCATTCACTGCGACGACCACCACGACAAGGAGGGGTACCGGGACTGTGATGACAGCGTTGCCCAGGGCGAGCTGGACCAACATCCAGTTGAAAGGTAATCCCAACACGACCAGGAGGACTGCTGAGTACCGGAGAGAGGTGCGTCTCACATTGTCCACATCGAGGTACACCCTGCCGTCAGGGGTCTCTGCGACATAGCCGCCCCCGGTGCAGAGCTGGACCATTTCGTCCGTGATGTCATCTCTGGCAGTGACAAGTCCGGTTGGGACGGCTGTGGCCTCGTCGAGTGCACGGAGTTCCATGAGCCTCTCGATGATGGGGTCTCTTACGTTTCTGTAGTAGAATGCTGAGAACCCACTCATGACAGGCAGACCGCCTCCGGGACAGTGCTCTGATACAAGTACGTGGCCGGGCCCGCTGGGCCCTCATGGCACCCGGGCCCATCGCTGGGGAGCGCACTCATTCGATGAGGTAGACCTTGTCCTTCTCGCGAACCCTGTCAATGACCTTTATTGCAATCTCCTGGCCCGGCTCGCCGGCCTCAATGGGCTTCCTGTCGACCTGCATCGACTCGACCTTCTGTTCAAGACGTGTGGTGGCCCCTTCAATCAGGATGGTGTCCCCCACTTTGAGTGGGGCCTCAAGCTTGAGGGCTGCCACACCAATCTTACCAAAATACCTCGTGACCACTCCTATCTGTTTCCGTTCGCTCATCTTACTTCATCGCGAGCCACTGTGTACACCCTACCTGAAAAGCTCTTCGCCATCAGGCCCGTTCTCAGGGGTGTGCCCCGTGTACTGTCAGGGTGTGCCCGCTCCCGACTGCGGTGCAGCCGCATCCCGTGCCCCATCCGTCATGATGCCCCCCGACATGGTCGCATCGCGTCGTCATGTCTGTCGTACCGGTCGATGCGGCGGCCCGGAGTGGCCCGGGTCTGCGGGCCGAGTACGTTGCAGTCTCGCAAGTATTGATATCGTGCGGCTACCCGCAACAGGTCGATGCGTCATCCACTGCACGGGATCTGGTCTTGATGCTGGACGACTCTGGTGCCGAGAGTGACATGCTAGAGGCCTGCGAGTACTGTGGCGAGCTGAGGGTCAGCGGGGTCTGGAACTCGCACCACTGGCCGCTACGTCACGACTACTGCTCCTTCAACTGCTGTGCACACGACAACGGGGACTGGTGTTACTACGCCGCGCTCTGTACCGGTTGTCCTGCGCTCCTCTTCACACTCGGGCTCGGACTGGCCCTTGCTACCATGACGGTGCCCGGTGTCGACTTCATTGTCGCGTGGGCCGTTGTGACTGCCGTGTTCGTGTTCTTCGGCTACGGCTGCTACATCGCCCGGTTCACAAAGCCGCCCCTTGACCTCCCCACTCGTATTGACGACCTTCTCAGTGAGGAGGAGCTATAGGGTGCTGTGGTCGCTAGTCCCGGGCCACAGGGAATGGTGAATACCTCTTGCAGACAGGTAGGCCCCAGGGTGGGGTCCGGGGTTGCACCGTGGTCGTGCTGGTATACTGGCCAGCGTCCCCTTGCGCCATGCTTAAGTGCTACTTGTGGCCGTTCTTCTTAGAGGTGCGGTCTCAGCGATGAGAATGCTCCAGATACATAGTGATGGCTTTGCATACGAGGCCAAGAAGAAGGCCCTGAAGAGCGCGGAGGAGATTGCGTCAAAGACCTACCGTACCGAGGACTCGTGTCTGATAAACTTCATCGCCGCAGAGACGACAGACCAGAAGAACATAGACGCAGCCATCCGCATGACCGCTGACATGATCGCGCAGGCTGCTGAAGAGGTCAAGGAGACGAAGCTGGTCATCTACCCGTGGGTGCACCTGACCGAGCACCCGTCGCCACCCGGTGTGGCCCTCGACCTGCTGAGGGGAGTGGAACGCGAGCTGCGGTCACGTGGCTACGATGTCGTCCGAGTCCCCTTCGGGTGGTACAAGGCCTTCGAGCTCCACTGCAAGGGCCACCCGCTGGCCGAGAGGTCGAAGATCCTGGACGTCACCAGGGTCGAGGCCGGTGAGGAGGTCACCGCTGGTGAAGACCTCACCGCAATAAGAGCCGAGCAAATGGCCGAGTCCACCTTCTACATCATGGGATCCGATGGCACGCTGACGCCAGTGGAAAAGTTCGACTACACAGGGTACGAGGAGCTCCGCCTGTACGTCAAGTACGAGACCGCAAAGGACCGTACTGCACACGAGCCGCCGCCACACATTGAGATGATGAAGGCCCTGGAACTGGTGGACTATGAGCCGGGGTCGGATGCCGGCAACTTCAGGTGGCCACCGCGGGGCCTGACCCTGAAGCGTGCGGTGGAGGAACGTGTCACCGCCGAGATGCTCGACTACGGGGCCCATGTCGTGCAGACCCCCCTGATCTACGACTACGGCCACCCGTCCCTCAAGTCATACCTCCAGCGGTTCCCGAGCAGGCAGTATGTTGTACGTTCTGGTGACCACGACTACTTTGCCCGGTTCTCGGCCTGCTTTGGCCAGTTCCTGCTGCTGTCGCAGGCACAGGTGTCCTACAGGCAGCTACCACTGAAGTTGTTCGAGATTGCGCCGTCCTACAGACGGGAGCAGAGCGGTGAGCTTGCGGGGATGCGCAGGCCCCGGGCCTTTACCATGCCTGACATCCACGAGTTCGTGGCCGACGTGGAAATGGCCAAAGATGCCGTCCTGCGCCAGATAGTCTTTGTCGAGAAGCTGATGAAGGAACTCGAAGTGGGGTACGAGGTCTCCTTCAGGGTGTTGCGGGGCTTCTTCGACGAGCACCGGGAGTTCGTCGAGAAGGTCGTCGCGTACATCGGCAAGCCCGTGATGCTGGAGGTCTTTGAACAGCGGTATGCCTACTTTGTTTTCAAGGGCGAGTGGAACGTGGTGGATGCCCAAGAGAAGGCTGCATGTCTGGGCACAATACAGATTGATGTAGAGAACGCCAAGCGCTTCAACATCACCTACGTTGGCGAGGACGGCAAGGAGCACCACCCGCTGATCCTCCACACCTCGCCGTCCGGCTCCGTGGAACGCGTCCTCTATGGCGTGCTGGAGCAGGCGAACAAGGACAAGGAGGCTGGCCGTGTCCCACACCTGCCGCTGTGGATGACCCCGGCACAGGTGCGGCTCCTACCGGTGGACGAGGAGGCCGTTCCCTTCTGCATGGAGATTGGCCGCAAGCTGGGTGCTGCTGGTGTCAGGTACGAGATTGACGACCGGCAGCTCACGGTGGGCAAGAAGGTCAGGTCCGCCGAAAAGATGTGGGTACCCTACATATGTGTGGTCGGTGAGAAGGAACGGTCGAGTGGCAAGCTTGCGGTACGCCGTCGTGTCGAGCGTGACCAGGTGGAGATGACCGTGGAGGAACTCATTGCGCTCGTAGACGAGCAGACCTCCTTTGCGCCAAAGCAGCGCTTCCTGCTCCCCGTGCTGATATCGAAGCAGGCAATCTTCTCCCGGGAGGTGTGATGGTGCGCAGACTGGAAGGACAGTCACAGAAACGTCTGGTGGCCGGCGTGGTCGTTGTGGTCGCGGTCGTCGGTGCGTTCCTCATTGCATATGGCGGCCGCCTCCTGAGCCCGCAACATAGTGGTGACCCGACCTACCACCACACGCTCACAATCAGCCCTGGCACTGCGTCATCAGTGGTCTGGGAGCTAGAACAGGGCCTCGGTGTCTACGGTGTGTTCAACGTGACCAGTCCGACGTCGCCCCCTGACAACGTGGTCAACTTCTTCATCTGCGACAAGGAGTCCTACAACGCGTGGGTCAACGGGTCATCAGTCACACGGTACCTCTTTCGGACGGCCTCTGACAGCAGCTTCAAGTTCCGGATCCCACACCACTCCACATGGTACTTTGTGTTCGACAACAATGCCACTGATGTCACAAAGGTCGTCCAGGTGACCGTGTCGCAGGACGCCACTCCTCCTGACATCGAGACCAACATTGTCGGGGGTGCCACGTACTCTGGCGTGGTCAGCGTCCACGCAACAATCACCGACCGCTTTGAGATATCAATCGTGGAGTTCCTGGTGGACGGCGCAGTGGTCACTACCACGATGGGCGACGAGTTCGCATATGACTGGGACACATCCCTGTGGGCCAACGGTGAGCACACGGTGACTCTGCGGGCTGCTGACTCGGTCGGCAACAGCAGGTCTATAGAGTACAAGGTCACCATTGCCAACTGATGCCGCGCAGCCGCTCACTGCATGGTGGCATCGCCTTGTCCATGATGTCGTGGGAGCCGTTTCTGAACTTGGGGCCGCTGTCACTGCTGCGCTGCTGGTACCGTGTTGCCACACATGTGCGGGACAGCCACCGGCCCTGGCCCCCCGTGGGACCGACGAGGGCACGGCCCGGTCCTGTGCCCCGTGGCTGAAGTCACAACTGTTTTTATCCAGCACGCACAGGGCATCCCAGAGCACTGAACCCAGAGGATGTGTTACTGAGTGAAGGTATTAGTTGTTGGCTCGGGCAAGATGGGTCGGGGCATAGCCTTCGACCTAGTGAGGAACCCTGACGTCGAGGAGGTCGTCATATCGGACATCAACGAGTCTGCGGCGCGCCAGGTCGCTGGGACTGTGGGGCCGAAGGCACGGCCTGTCCAGCTCGATGCCCGTGACAAAGGGCAGCTGGAGAAGGCCTTCTCCGAAGTGGATGTCGCAGTCAGTGCTGTCAGCTACTCTGTGAACGAGCTCCACACGCGCGTCGCAATTGAGACCGGTACTCACATGTGCGACTTGGGCGGGAACTTGAAGGTTGTCATGAAACAGCTCGAGATGCACGACGATGCACGTGATGCGGGTGTGACCATAGTCCCAGACTGTGGCCTGGCGCCTGGGCTTGTGAGTGTGCTTGTGCGTGCCGGCATAGAGTACCTGACGCAGCCCGAGGTGGTGAAGATCCGGGTGGGCGGCCTACAGCAGGAGCCACGCCCGCCGCTGAACTACTCGCTGATCTTCTCTGTGGAGGGGCTCATCAACGAGTACGTGGAACCATGTATGGTGCTCCGCGACGGCAAGATAACATACGAGGAACCACTGGTGGGCTTCGAGCAGGTGGAGTTCCCTGAGCCCTTCGGGACCCTCGAGGCGTTCAACACCAGCGGTGGTACGTCCACACTGCCACTGACATACGAGGGTGTTGTGAAGGAGCTGGACTACAAGACGATCCGGTATCCCGGCCACGGACACAAGATGTGGTGCCTGATGAAGCTGGGTCTCATGGACAGTGAGGAACAGGACTTTGGTGGCGTCCGGATTGCACCACGCAAGGTCTTGGAAACGCTCCTGGAGCGCAACCTCCCCCCAACGGGCAAGGACGTAACACTTGTGCGGGTCACCGTGTCCGGTTGGAAGGGCCCCGAGTCGCGTACCGTCGTGTACGAGATAGTTGACTACTATGACGAGGCCACTGGACTGACCTCCATGACGCGGATGACGGCATTCCCTGCATCGGTGGCAGCCACAATGACCGTTGATGGCACCGTCACCGAAAGGGGCGTCCTCCCCCCTGAGCGCTCACTCCCACCCGAGCACTTCATCACTGCCCTCCGAGAGAGGGGCATCAACATTGAACAGCGAGTCGTATGACACATGCTCCGGGTCGTGGTGGCTGCCGTGCAATGCATGCGTGGGGATCACAGGACCCGCCAGGCCACACGCCACCTCCGGCCCACGTCCTGAGGGCCCGGGCCAGCGTACCAGCTGTGTACCGAGCTGCACCTCGTCCCTGATGTCAATATGGACAACTGTTAACTAGTAGCGTGTGTCACGTCCGGTACGTGGTGTAACGGCTTGAAGTACAGTCGGCTGTTCGAGAAGATACTGGACGCCCGTGAAGTCCTGCGGGACATCAAGCACACCACGCGTCTTGACCACTCGTCCACATTCAGCAAGCTGTCCGGTGGCGACATGTACCTCAAACTGGAGAACCTCCAGAAGACAGGCTCGTTCAAGGTGCGTGGTGCGGCCTATGCCATGTCGCAGCTCTCGGAGGAAGAGAAGAGGGCTGGTGTGATTGCAGCATCGGCGGGGAACCATGCTCAGGGCGTGGCCTATGCTGCGAGCAGGCTCGGCATCAGGTCGACCATAGTGATGCCACGCTTCTCACCCGTGGCCAAGATAAATGCCACCCGCAGCTATGGTGCCGAGGTCGTCCTGCACGGCGCCACTTTCGACGACGCCCTTGCATTCGCCCTCAAGACCGCCGACAGGACAGGTGCCACGTTCCTGCACCCCTTCGACAACGAGGACGTGATTGCTGGTCAGGGCACCATCGGTCTTGAGATCATGCAGGAGCTGCCTGATACTGATGTCATTGCCGTCCCGGTGGGTGGTGGGGGGCTGGCAGCAGGGATTGCGGTTGCTGCAAAGCACATGCGTCCCGAGGTCGAGGTCTACGGTGTCGAGGCCGAAACGGCCGCCTCAATGCACGCCTCTTTCGAGGCCGGTGCCGTGCGTGGGGTCGACAGGTTGGATACCATCTGCGATGGGATTGCCGTCAAGCGCGTCGGAGAGCTCACCTTTGCGATTGCAAAGGACCTGCTGTCAGGAGTGGTCACTGTCGACGAGATGCAGGTCACGAGGACGCTCTTCCTACTGTTGGAACGCGCAAAGATTGTTGTCGAACCCGCCGGCTGCGTTGGCCTCTGTGCGTTCCAGCACAGGGTCATTGACGTTTCCGACAGGAAGGCTGTGGCCGTACTCTCTGGAGGGAACATCGACATGAGCTTCATGTCCCGTCTCATTG
>JALVPN010000190.1 GCA_027031765.1 Promethearchaeota archaeon
CCTTCCCCTTCAGCCACCCCTCCCACTCCTTCCCCTTCAGCCAATGTCGTTGCCGGTGGTGTTTGTGACAGTGCTCCAGATTTCTCGCGTCCCCCCCCTCAAGTGCCTGACTGGCAGGTTGAGGTCGTGAAGTGCCCACACGGGATTACTGTTGGTTCTTCGGGGACCGCAGACGACTTTCTCTCTCTCTTCCGGGACAGGTTCGCGCGTTTCCGACGACTATATCAGCAGCGCGCCGACACTCGCAGTGCCATCTCGCCCAAGGCGGCCAAGTCGCTTGCCAGCCGTGTGAAGTGGTACAAGGCAATGCGGCGGGAAGGCGCCCGCACACAACAGCGTTCGCCAGTTGTTGTACTCGGGATGGTGCGCAGCAAGTCTCTTTCTCGTTCCAAGAATGTTGTTATAGAACTGGAAGACGCTGAAGGCATGATTACGTGTGTTATCCCTGTCGCGAACACCAACAGTCCGGACTTGCCTACGGAGGCGAGCTCCATACTACTCGATGAGGTGGTATGTGTCGTTGGGCACGTTGATGACACCGGCCGCTTGATTGTGGAAGATGTGGTCTTCCCGGACATCCCTACACCCCGCACGACGGGTCAGGCTGCCCGTGACGTGTATGCATTTTTCATATCCGACATTCATGTGGGCAGTCAGGAGTTCTTGGAGGATGCCTTTGTTTCCTTTATCCGCTGGCTGCGGGGGCACGATGTGGACCCACCGCACGAGTCGGCTGTGAAGAGGGCCAGGTATCTGTTCATCGCCGGTGACCTTGTAGACGGTATTGGCGTGTATCCTGACCAACGGCAGAACCTCGTCATCGACGACATATACGAGCAGTACCAACACGTTGCAGAGCTCCTCCGTCAGGTGCCCAAGCACATCAAGATAATCTGTATCCCCGGCAACCATGATGCGTCCAGACAGGCCCTCCCCCGTCCTCCAATCCCTCAGGAGTTTGCATCTAGTCTGAATGACCTTGACCAGACCCTCATGCTCAGCGACCCGTCTGTCGTGCGTGTTGACGGTGTGAGCGTCCTAGTGACGCATGGCGACTCACTCGACGACCTCGTGACGACACTCCCAAGTGCATCCTACAAGGATCCCACTGCTTCTATGGTCGAGCTGTTGAAGAAGCGACACCTCGCACCCATGTATGGTGGGAAGACCGAGCTCGCGCCCCTCGACCGTGACTGGCTCGTCATTGATAGGCCTCCGGACATAGTCCACTTTGGGCACGCCCACCATAATGCGGTGGAAACATATCGTGGTGTGCGGATGATTAACTCGGGGACTTTTCAGGCCCAGACCGAGTTCATGAAGAAACAGGGTGTCGACCCGACTCCTGGCATTGTCTGCTATGTCAACCTGAGAACTGGTGACATAGGTGCAGCCCGGTTCGAGTCCTAGTTTCACTGTGAGCCGAGCTCCCGTGCAATCCTGCTCAGTCTGATGTCCTCATCAAGGATGGCACCTATCTGACGCTTACTAACCGCCAGCCTGATTTTCTTGGTACGCCCGTATCTCCCCTTCGATATGACTGTCGTGTTAATCAGGCCGAGCATGTCCAGCTCGCTGATCAGGTCACTCACACGACGTTGCGTGAGAGTGTCTAGAGAGAGTGCCTTTGCTATCTCAAGGTATGTGTTGTAGCACTCTCCTGTGAACACATCACGCTTTCCACTGCTCGTCAGCGCATAGACGGCAAACAGCACTGCTTTGGACTGCATTGGTAGTGTCTTTACGGTCTCGGTGATTGTATCACGCTCTATTACCTTCTGGGCTTCCCGAACATGTTCCTGTGTGACCTGTGTGTCACCACGTCTCTCAGCAAGCTCCCCAGCTGTCCTCAGCAGATCCAGCGCACGTCGCGCATCACCATGTTCCTGAGCAGCAAGTGCACCAACAAGGTTTATCACACCCTCGTCAGCTATCGCACCCGGGTTGAAGGCGAGCTCGACCCGCTGCTGTAGAATGCCCCTCAGCTCAACCGCATTGTACGGGGGGAAGATTACCTCCTCCTCACCGAGCGAGGACAGTACTCGGGGATCCAGCATCTCCTTGAACTTCAGGTCATTGCTTATCCCTATGATTGATATCCTGCTGTTCTCAAGTTCACCGTTCATTCTCGTCAGCCCGTATAGGATGTCGTTCCCCTGGTTGACGTCTCTCTTCACAAGGCTGTCCACTTCATCCAGTACCACCACGAAAATGGTTGGGGTCGAGTCCAACTTCTTCTTCAGGATGGATCGTATCTCATCTGTCGGCAGCCCCGTGAATGGGACGCGTGACCCATCCGGCATCCGCGCACCAATCTCTTCACACAACTGTCTGAGCACACGATAGTTGGTGCCTACAATTCGGCAGTTGACAAAGGCCTTCAGTGGCACCTTAACATTACTCTGTTTGGCCTTTGCAACTAGCATGTCCAGTACGTATCGTGCAACGACTGTTTTTCCCGTCCCGGTCTTCCCATAGCATAGAATGTTTGACGGTGGTGCCCCGCGGAGTGCAGGTCCCAGTATTGAGCCAATCCTGTTCATCTGTTCCTCTCTGAATGGCAACTCGTCCGGCACATACGTGGGCCGGAGTGCATCGCGGTCTCTGAATATCGCTTGGCCCTGTAGGAACTTGTCAAAGAGCTTGTCAAGAGGTCTTTCCATGCGGGTCCAACTCCATCTGAAAACGGGGGCAGTTCCACTGGAACAGGTCTGCTTCCACTGGAACACCTATTAAGGCTACGTATTACCTCCTCCCAACAGCCTGGCCCCATATCTCATCCGCAGACTGGGTTGGGCCCCACACCTGTTGCCGGATGTGTGATACGCATTGAGGTTGCGCGAACTTGAGATCATACTGGACTCGATAGTTCGAGCTAGCGACTTGGATGTGCGTCTGGAACAGTACCCCACTCCTGCCCCAATTGTCGCCTCAATACTGTATGATGCAGAGATTAGCCATGGTGACATCTCCGGCAAGACCGTACTCGACCTCGGAACGGGGGATGGGGTCTTTGCATTGGGCGCTGCACTCCTCAACGCCGGACATGTCATCGGTATTGACGTACAAAGCAAAGCCTTAAAGGTGGCCCGGCGGAATTCGACCCTGCTCGGGACCGAGTCGACTACGGAGTTCATCTTAGGGGATGTATCAACACTCACTCTAAGAATGTCCGTGGACACAGTGGTGTCGAACCCGCCCTTTGGGGTGAAGAAACGTGGTGCTGACCTGGTCTTCCTGCGGAAGGCCCTGAGCGTTGCAGGGGTGACGTACAGCATCCACCTTGCCAGTGAACAGAACCGGGCCTTCCTGCGAAAGGTAATAGAACGCGCTGGAGGAGTCATAACACAGGTTGAAACGTTCAAGTTCCCAATCCCGAGAATCTTCCACTTCCATAGAAGACCTGTCCGTTTCATAGCAGTGGATCTGTACCGAATCGTAAAGCGTGAGCGTGATGACAATGGCTGATGTCAAGACTGGAGATCTCGTTGTTCCTGGCGACCCGCTCTGTGTCATTGAGGAGTTGTCGCCTTCCTATGGCACCTATGAGTCAGATGGGGTTGTATACGCGGCCACGGCTGGCGGCGTAGTCATAGACCTGAAGACCCGTTCCATTATGGTGGTTTCACCCGAAGGTGAAGTGAAACTCCCCCTCCCAATCAAGGGCGACATCCTGATTGGAGAGGTGGTAAATGTCTATGACCAACGCGCCGAAGTGAGCATTGTCCGTCGGAATGACAAGACTCTGTTCAGTCCTCTAATCGGCGAGATTTATATTGCAAATGTTACGCGCCGCTTTGTACGGAGCATGCATGATGTCCTGGGCCAGACGGATATAGTCCGGGCCATGGCTCTAAACTCTCATGAGCTCCCAGTGCGTCTCACAATAGTGGGGCCTGAACTCGGCGTCATATTTGCCAAGTGCCCCAAGTGTGGCGCACCACTCAGTGTGACCACCTATAACAATATGATTTGTCTCAAGTGCGAAACCCGTGTGACTCGTGAGGTGGCCCGTGACTATGGGCTCATGTTTGGTCTTGAGCCGAGGCAGGATCTCGCCCCACGCCGTAGGGCCCCACCCACCCACCGTCCACCACGCCGTACTGCCCGCTCATCGGAGTCACGACGACCGCCTCGTCGTCCTGCTCACACTGCTGACCGACGTGACAGTCGGAGGGCACGTTCACCTACAAGGCGCTCCCGTTCAAGGAGGCGATAGACAATGCGACCGAAGGTCATTGAAGAGTCAAGATACGAGTTAAAAATCGAGTTCGAGGGCGAGTCCCACTCCTTTCCCAATCTGTTGCGTACAACGCTCTTGGAGGAGCCCTCTGTTATCTTTGCTGGCTATAATATTGACCATCCACTCCTTGCAAACCCGGTTCTGATGCTCCGTACAACCAGGCGTCAGGCAAAGGTGGTGCTGAGAGAGGCGCTTGAGCGGATGCTTGCAAGGGCCGAGGAGTTCCGAAAGAAGTTTGTCAAAGTGGCCTCCGTCGACGAACTGATCGACATATGACTGGCTGCACACCGGGATGGTGAGGCCAGGATGTGGGCCGCATTCGTACAGCACGAGAGCATAGACGAGATTATGCGGGATCGGGGTCTTGCAAAGACTGGCGACGCCCTAGTGAACCTCTGCTACAGCCTCGCGAAGACACTCGTCTTGGGGTTCCCGGTAGGGGAGAAGGTGCGTGACCGTGTGTTGGCCCGTGCCATTCGTAACTCTCCCCTTGCTGCGCACCTCCGTCACAGGTCTGACCCCGGTGATGCAGCAGACTCTTTCGAGGCCATTGTAGCATACCTCTGGATGTCTGGCAAGGAAACAATTGAGAGCATCGTTTCGCACTTGGCTGCGAACCTGCAACTAAGCCCTGGCATGAGCCGGAAGTTGGAGGCTGAGATGGCCGTCAATGCCTTCAGGCTGTTCCTCGAGGATGCGCTGCATAGCCTTCCCAGTACGACATCACAGTCAGTTGAGTGACTTGGTTCTGCCCATCCCATAAGCCTTAAACCGCATCATACCCGTCCTTCGGGGTGAGGAGTCCCGATGGAATTCTGTGACAAGTGCGGCTCTATGATGGTGCCAGTGACTGACGAAGACGGCGTACGTCGCCTCAAGTGCAGGAGCTGTGGTGCTACAAAGGAGATTGTGGGCAGTTTCGTGGTCCGCCACGAGATTGAGAGGTCTCCTCGGGACAAGATTGTTGTCGTAGAAGATGACTCTATGCCAATGCCCACGACATCTGCGCTGTGTCCAAAGTGTGGCAACACGGAGGCATATTACTGGACGCTCCAGACACGCCGGGGCGATGAGGGGGCAACTGAGTTCTATCGGTGCACGCGCTGTAGACACACATGGCGTAATTATGGTGGGTGACAGTGGTCGTGAGCGTGTCTTGCTCCTCCCCGTTCGTATTTCACAGATCACGTTGTGAGCTGGTGTCCAGACCATGTCTAGGTCCCGTCCTTTCATGAAGATGCAGTGTGCACGACTGGTGACAGTCAGGAGTCTTCGTCCTGACATGAAAGACCCCGTCCGAATCCTATGTATAGTGGTCGAGTCAAGTCCGGGGGTTGCGCTGGTTCAGGACATCTTTGATGATGTCGAACATGCCCAACAGATTCCTGTCATTGTTGAGGGGGAGCTCCGTGTCGCTGAGAAGTATGTGATAATGGGTCATGTGACCCAGCGCAAGACCGACCATGGCCATGAGTTGCAGGTCGTGGCATATGCTGCAAGCAACATCGACCAGCTGGACGTCTCTCTTTACAAAGATGTCCTCGCACTTGAGTCTGATGTGCTCGGTACACTCAGCTAGTCTTCACTTTCGAGTTCCAGTCATGTGAGGGGTGTGGTTGTCCCCTCCATTTATTTCACTGCTCTACCTAGTGCCCAATACGTACGTTCACTGCCAGAGTGGCGCCTTCCTCAGTCGCCATCGGAAAGTCTATGTGTTAGATGCTATCTACTTGGCATGGCTTTGACAATTCGGTGGAGACTTGCACAATGTTTCATGCGGCTCTTGATAGCACAAAGACGTGGAAGCAGATTGTAGACGCATTGGCTACTATGCTCACAGAGGCACATTTCATGGTCACCAAGTCAAAGATGGCCCTCCGACAGATGGACTCCTCCAAAGTGGCCATGCTTGATATTGAGCTCCCCGCGCAAGTATTCCAAGAATACACCTGTGATGCACCAGATAAATCTCCCCATGATGTGTGCATTGGGATAGACGAGCTTGTACGCGTTAGCAAGCGCATGACCAGTGAAGACCACTTGGAGTTCAGCATCGACGAGTCCGGCAGCACCTTTGAGATCAGGATGATTGGGAATGCAGACCGTCGTTTCAAGCTCCAGCTCCTTACACCACCTCCTTCTCGTGCAAAGCGCCCAGCCCTCAAGTTCGATGTACGTGTGGAGATGTTTGCTGACACGTTCAAGCAGGCGGTCAAAGATGTTGGTGTACTGTCAGGTCATGTTAGGATTACCGCAAACGGGGACACACTCAAGTTCAGTGGGGCAAGTGATTTTGGGGAAACAGAAGTAGTCCTCTCCCGCGGCGGCGACGAGTCTCCAGTGTACGTCCTTGAAGCCAAGACAGAGTCCAGTGCAATGTACGCACTGAACTACTTGGTGGAGATTTCCAAGGCGATTGCAAGTGACACGGTGACCCTGCAGTTCAGCACAAACAACCCGCTACTCCTTGAGAGTCTGATTGCCGAAGTTGGTCGGCTGAGCTTCATCCTCGCCCCCAGAATTGAGCGCAGGTAGACATGCTACCAGTAGTCCAGTGTCCGGGCTGAGAGCCACCATCACATCCGTGGTCTGGGTTCGCCACCGGGATTGCCCGCTGAGGTCGTATCATGAGGCAGAAACAAGAGCCACAACGGAGGACAAAACTCCTACAACTGATGTTTCAGGACTACTACCGTACTCATGCCTCAGTAATCCGACCTCCACACAAGCTCCACCTTCGTGAGTTCGGGATGCAGACATGGGAGTTCTCTTGGCGGTGTGCTGGTCAATCCGGTCGGCTACCCTCGGGAGGTGTGGTACGTGTTGGTTGTGGGCGTTCTGGGGTTTCTGTGAATCGGTTGTCCCGGTGCCCATTCTGCGGGAATATCGTGCAGATCACAAACTGGAAACGGCATCTCGGTTTCCGTACCACAGAAGCACTCCTGCAGGAACTTGTCTCTACTGCGCCCCACAGTGTATACCACTCGGCAGCTCTCTACAAAATCCCAGTGGCCCGCCATATGGATGAGAAGAACTGGCTCGGTGCCGACCTCGTATTTGACATTGACGCGGATCATCTGGACTCGCCATGTTTACACGAACACGACCTGTGGGTGTGCAGCAACCCTGGTTGTGGTGCATCTGGATATGGCCCCCCACCCGAGTCCGGCTGCCCGCGCTGTGGCAGTCTTCAGCTCTCAGCCCGCAAATGGATTTGTGACCGGTGTCTGCAAGACGCAAAACGCCACACTGCAAGGCTCTTTGATGAAGTCCTCACCGGCGACTTGGGGCTCGACCCCTCCGAGATCACATTGAACTACAGTGGCCATCGTGGGTATCATGTCCGTGTCAGCTCTGCGCCCCTCATGAAGATGGACTCTTCCGCGCGCGTTGAACTCATCCACTACATCACCGGCATGGGCTTTAGTAGTTCTCGTTTCGTTGCTGTCCAGGGCTCCTCCGTCACAATCCCGCCCCGGGATGTACCTGGATGGGCTGGTAAGATTGCTGATTCAATGCTCGAGCTCTTGAGAGATCTGGACTACTACTCCGGCGACGAGAGATGGGTACGCCCCTTGAAGGCCGGCCGCCAAGCCGCAGCCGAAGGGCTTATGCGAAACCCTCCCGTCCTCAGTAGAAGGGTGAAAGGGGTTGGTCCCAAGTCCTGGCAGGAGATTGCAGTCCGTTCTGCGATGGCATATGGTGTTGGGATTGATGTCCCAGTGACTCACGATGTTCATCGTGTGATACGGCTCGTGGGTAGCCTGAACGGGAAGACCGGCCTCGTTGTTGCAGCCCTCTCCCGTGATGAGCTGGACGACTTTGACCCCTTCTCGGATGCGGTAGCGTTTGACACAGGCCATCTCCGCCTGCGGTTTCCCGAGTCCGCGCCGGTCGTCCCACGCGTCCGTATCGGACAAGATATCTGTGGCCCATTCTGGAATGAAACGGTAGACCTACCAATGCCTGTAGCATCATTCCTCCTGTGCAAGGGGGTTGCAGTCCTTGCCTGACATGACGCATGACGAGCTCCAGGATTTGTGGAAACGGGAAGTACTGTCTAGTGACCTCCAGGATCTAGATGACACAACTCTTTCTAGGGCTGTCCAGTTCGTTTCAGCCATACGTGTTGCAGTCGCGGATGCCGACCCGTCTGACACCCTCACGAAGCGTGTCTTGGAACAAGAGGCGCTTGTATCAGAGTCTATATTGCGCGACCTCCTTGAGCTGCGCCAGATTAAGATTCTCAGGGCTGCTCTTTCAGGGCAGCAGCCTAGCGGTCAGATGATTCTGGCTGAGGAGGAACTACATGCTCGCGTTTCGCGTGCCATTGCTAGTCATCAAGACTTCATGTCCGACTGCACCGAAGGTGGGCCGCAGGCTGTCATCGCGCGCCCGGAAGCACATGGGGACGCCACAGGAAGTCCGACAACTGAAAATGACGGGAAGATGAGTTATCTACTTGTCCGGTTTCTCAAGGATGTTGATACCCCCGTTGTGGGTTTGGACGGTCTGACGTATGGCCCATTCAGAGAGAACGATATTGCAACAATCCCCTTGGCAAATGCACGCGTCTGGCTCAGGGACCGCACTGTCGCAAGGGTCGATATCCGTTGGCTTGAAAGAGGTGAGTGAGATGGCCTCGCCACATGAGGAGCTTGCAAGTGTCATGAGGTTCGTTGAGGATTACTGGAGGGGACTGGACGCGGAGCTCAAGCGTCTTGAGGTGCTCCTGTCAACGGTCTTCCGTCTCACGAGTGGCCAAGGCCCCGCGACACTCGAAAAGTTGGTTGGTGACCCCCACCAGATGAAACAACAGGTCATCACAGCTGCTGCTAGGATTAGACAGGATACTAAGCTGTATCACGCCCGGCTGAGGTCGCGTCTCGAACGTCTCCATGACCAACTACTGTCGGTCGAGGGAAAACGCTAAGTGGTACCACATGGCCCAGTATTGTTGGTGAAGACATGCGGACGGCCCGGGACTGGATACTCGTCGGCGGGTGGGCTCTATGTGTCATCCTCGCATTGTGGAGCAGCTTCCTCTACCCGATGAATGAAGCGCCCATCTTGGATGTTGCCCTATACGCGGTCGGTATCATCGTGATTTCCTTCCTGATATTCCTCCTAATCTGCCGCCATGCATCGCCGACTCCTTCGTCCTGACGTCCCGCCCTGCCCCTAGTTCTCTCTTTTTGTCCCCTCTGGAAACTTTTAATATTCGCCTGGGGTCGGTCCTCGCACCTATCGACTGTCCGGGATTATGCCCGTGGTGGTGTACTCTTATGTCAGAAGCTGGAGAACACAGTACCACCCCAGTCACACTCGTAGACCCCATCGACATCTCCACTCTGGATCCGCACTTCCGGAATGAGATCCGTAGTATGCCAAATGGTGACGACCTCTATGCGTGTTTTGCATGCACCACCTGCACGGCGGCATGTCCAATTGCATGCCAGTGGACATACAAGCCCCACCAGCTCATCCGTATGATTCTACTTGGCATGCGCAACGAGGTGCTGTCAAGCAAGGAAATCTGGGAGTGCCTTACATGTTTTCAGTGTCAGGAACGCTGCCCGCAGGGCGTCCGGGTCACAGACATCATCTTTGACTGCAAGAACCTTGCTGCTGAGGAAGGCCTAGTCCCAGAAAATATACTGGGCCTTGGGCGTCAGCTCCTCGAGTCCGGTCAACTGTATCAGGTCACAGCCGACTGGGAACGGGAGGATTTGGGGCTTGAGCCTGAAGTCCCTGGCCTTGACCCTGAGCCTATGAAGGCAATCCTACACGGCACCCGAACTGGTCGACTTGTTGGGGGTGGTGACTAGGATGCCGACGTATAACCTGTACATGGGCTGCAGTGTCCCGGCGAATTACCCCAACTATGAGATCTCAATGCTCAAGGTTGCTGAAGCGCTTGGGATTGACCTAGTGTACATGGAGGGGGTGGGCTGTTGTGGGAGCCCAAACCTCCGTGCAATCGACTACTTCGGCTGGTTGCTAGTAAACGCACGTACACTTGCTATTGCAGAGAAATCGGGGCATGACGTTGTCACCCCGTGCAATGGGTGCTTCGGCTCGTTGAAGGACGTCCATCACTTTCTACTGCATAACTCGGAGTACCGGACGCGTGTGAACGAGGAGCTCAACTCTGAGGGCCTTGAGTTCACAGGTCGAGTACGTCCGCGTCACTTTATCGAGGTCCTGTACACTGATATCGGGATTGATGCAATCCGCGAGAAGGTGACCCGTCCACTTGACGGTGTCGGTATCGCCATCCACTATGGGTGCCACCTCCTCCGCCCCGCTGATGTGACCGAGTTCGACCCGGCCATTCTTGACGAGCTTGTCCGCGTGACCGGCGCGACCGTTGTTGAGTACCCGCTCTGGAAGCAGTGTTGTGGTGCCACGGTGCTGCCTGTCAACGAAGCACTTGCAGTCCGACTGGCACGTGACAAGCTGAAATCAATCAAAGAGGCCGGCGCATCCTTCATCACGGTCGTCTGTCCAGCCTGCGGTAACCAGCTCGACCTGCAACAGCTGGGCCTCAAGACCTCATACGGCGAGGTGTACGACTTGCCAGTACTGCTGTACCCACAGATACTGGCACTTGCGATGGGGATGAGTGAAGATGAGATTGGGCTTGAGATGAACCGAGTCCCTGCACAGCCCATCCTTGAGCATCTCACTGGCTGAGGTGGACTGAGATGGTCGGCCCTGTTCTGATAGTGGGGGCGGGGGTCGCCGGGATGACGGCGGCTGTTGAACTTGCTGACGCAGGAGTCCACACAGTCCTTGTAGAACGTCTCTCTACTGTGGGCGGCAATGCCCTCCGACTATACAAGGCCTTCCCAACAGATGACTGCTTCTTCTGTTTCGAGGGAAACCGGTGGCGCCCCGGAATCCGCAAGTGCTTCTACAGGAGCGCACTGACCGACCAGCCCAATATCGACCTGCGGGTCAACACCACTGTTGTCGATATTTCAGGAACCCCCGGCTCCTTCACAGTCCGTCTGCGCACAGAACCGACCTATGTCGACCCAAAGAAGTGCATCCTATGCGGCCTGTGTACCACTCGTTCTGAGGCCTTCAAGTTGAGCTCGCCCCAGTGCCAGCCCCAGACTGTTTCGGTAGACCCGACACTGCTGGACGACGAGGCACGCAGGGTCGCATCTGAGTGCCCGACGCATGCCATTGACTTGGACGCGACGCCTTCTGAGGACACACTAGTGGTATCAGACATTGTGATTGCCACGGGATACCATGAGTTCAAGCCCCAAGGTGTGCAGGAGTACGGCTATGGGGAGCACCCGAATATTATCACACAACTGGAGTTGGCCGAGATGCTCGACCCCACTGGGCCGTCCGGGGGTGTCCTCCTGCGTCCATCCGATGGCGCCCCTGTGGAGCGGGTCATGATGGTTCAGTGCGTCGGTAGCCGTAGCGTGGACCATTTCCCCTTCTGCTCCAAGATATGTTGTGTCTTCGCACTGAAGCATGCTAACATAATCGCGCAGGAGCACAATGGGATCCGTGTGGATGTGGTCTACATGGATATCCGCACCTACGACCGTCACGAGCGGTACTACCGCATGGCACGTAGGGCTGGTGTTGGCTTTATCCGTGGCAGGGTCTCCCGTGTAGTCCCACGCGATGATGGTCGGCTGGATGTGGTCATTTACGACTCCCTCCTAGACCAGTATCTTCAGTACGAAGTCGACCTCTTTGTACTCTCATCCGCTCTGGAGCCGTCCGAGGGGACTGCTGCCCTCATATCACAACTCGGCCTACAGGACCGAAGCGGTTTTGTCGCCCCTGTTGAGGACGGGTCTGTTGATGGTGTGATGGCGGGAGATCACGTATTCGTGTGTGGGACAGCCCTTGGGCCCGCCGAGGTGCCAGAGAGTGTTACACAGGCAAGAGCAGTAGTAAGTAGAATCCTTCAAGGTGGGGTGTAAGAAGATGGCCGAGAAGTCTGCTGTATTGCTGTGCACGTGCGGTGGTCAGCTCAACTTGGACTACGAAGCCCTTGTAGACCGGCTTGGCGAGATGGAGTTGGCAGGGCATGTCGAAGTGCATGACCTTGTCTGCCAGCCTGATGGCCTTGATGTTGTCAAGCGCCTCCTTGCTGAGCATGGCCGGCTTGTCATTGCGGCGTGCACGTCCCAGAAACTGAAGCCACGGGTCGATATGGCCCTCCAACATGATGGCGTGACAGCCCCACTCATCACCTACGTCAACATCCGTGAACAACTGGCTTGGGTTCACAAGCCGTCTCCGGAGGCGACCGAAAAGGCTCTCGACACAGTCCATGGTGCCATCTCTCTGTCCGCCCTTGCAGAGCCCCCTTCCGTTGTATGCAAGGATCTGCCACGTCACGTTACTATCATCGGTGCCGGAATTGCAGGCCTTGAGTGCGCTGTCAACCTCTCCCGCCTTGGCTACTCCGTGGCCCTGCTGGAGCGCTCGGACGAAGTGGGCGGTCATCTCCGCAGGCTCCCTGTGATAGCACCCACCGGGCGTTCTGGCCCTGAAGTCCTCGGGCCACGTATTGATGCTGTGATGTCCAGTGACCGGATTGACGTCATGCTTGGTGTAGATGTCAAGTTTGTCGAGGGAGAGGTGGGATCCTTCAAAGTCCACTATACGGCAGATGGTTCCCAGGAGGATGGCGTAATCGAAACATCAGCTGTAGTCCTCGCAATGGGCTTCAAAGAGTTCAAACCCACCATGATGGACGAATACGGGTATGGACGGAACCCCGATGTGATAACGCAGTACGAGCTGTCCACCATGTTGTCCGAGGGCCGTCTGGAACGTCCATCTGACGGTGGTTCCGTGAAAGAAGTAGTGATGGTGCAGTGCGTGGGCAGCAGATCTGAACAGTTCAAGCGTGACTGCAGCAAGCTCTGCTGCACCTTCGCTATTGACAATGCCCTTGAGCTACTGGAACGTGACCCTGCCATTCGCGTTCATATAGTATACATGGACATCCGGGTTCCCTTTGAGAATGAGGCTGTCTACCGCGAGTCCCGAGAAAAGGGGGTCGACTACATCAGGGGCCGTGTGTGTTCAGTATGGCAGTCTGGCAACAACACATACCTCCGACTGTATGACTCGCTCATGGATCAGTACTTCCAGTTGTCCCCGGACTTGGTGGTGCTCTCATCTGCACTACTGCCCCCTGATGGTGTGGAAGAGCTGGCTGAAACACTGGGCTATGCTGTCGAGTATGACGGTCACGTGAAGGAACTGTACGGAAAGCTCCGACGGGTCGAAACACGTCGCCGTGGTGTGTTTGCCATCGGAGCTGTGACGGGCCCCCAGTTCGTTTCGGAGGCAATCACTGATGCACAGGCTGCTGCTCTCCTCGTGCACGCCGAGCTCCAAGGTGGCCGTATTGAAACAGTGCCACGTGGTGCTGTACTCGACTTGGACTCCTGTGTGGGCTGCAGTCTATGCGCCCAGCACTGTCCACGTGGTGTACCACTGATGATTGAGCAGGACGGGGGAGCCGACGAGACCGAGAAAATCCAGTTCAAGGCCGCCATAGACATCCTGAACTGTCATGCATGTGGTGTATGCCAGAGCCTATGCCCCTCCGGTGCAACGGAGTTGAACTTCCTGACCAACGAACAGTTATGGGCACAGACTAAGGGCGCACTGTCCCATGCAGGACGTGACCGCCCTGTGACCCTGTGCTTCTATTGTGAGGAGTGCGCAGCCTCGACAATTGACATTGCTGGTACACTCCATATGGAGTATCCCGCAAGCACTCGCCTAATACCGGTCCCCTGCGCGGGGCGCGTTTCAGCAATCGACATCTTGCGGGCCTTCGAATACGGCGCAGCCACCGTGATGATTGCGTCATGCGAAAAGAACCGTTGTCATATGGGTGGTACAGGGAACGAGATTGCACAGGCGCAAGTCGATGTAACAAAGGAAATCCTGTCTGCAATCGGGTGGGACTCAAGACGCGTGGAGATGTACCGGATGTTCAGTGCGGAGCCTGAGCGTTTCAGGTCTGCCATAGCCGAGATGGTTGAACGTGCACATGACCTTGGCCCAACACCTGTGCACTTGGGCACGGCTGGTCAGTGGAAGGAGGTCGTTTCATGAACGGGAGGCACAAGACACAGTCACTCCCACCAAAGCGGCAGCGCATGCTTGAGATGATTCTGGCTCTGGGTGGTCTGAAGGAGGCTGAGGCCATCCCCCCAGGTAAGGTCTCCGAGGCCCTGGAACAACTGCGCCGAGAACTGGTGCCCCTCCTTGAACCGGTACTCTCGTTTCCCGACCAGTACTACACTGAGTTCTTGGATGTGATTGAGCGGACTGCCATCCTCGACCAGGTGACGGATGAATCAATCGTCCGTGACGCCATCTCCAGTATCGAGAGTGTTGCTCTAGACGACAGGTCTGAAGATGTCGGCCGGCTCTTGTCCCTCCTGCAAAGTGCTCTCTCCGAGTCGGTGCATGAGGGGCCCACCTCGCCAACGGAGCGGGCCCCTAACATTGTCGGCGCCCTACAGGAAATCGCTGTGCTGGTCGACGAGATTGCGGGTGCGGTGTCCAACTTTGAAGAGGCCGCCCGTCACACTGCCCAAGAAGCTGCTGCAAGCCTGGGCTCTCTCGTGTCTTCCTTTGAAGAGATACGGTCTGTGGTGGATGAGAGTGCTGCGTCTGCTCTCGAACGGATTGCAAAACTCGGGACGTCCCTACGCTATGGGCCACTGATGCGTGCAGTTGCCCAGATCAGACGTGCCCATGCTGATGGTCGCATTGATGATGCACGCCTGTCACAACTGGTCTCGCAGAACATAGTCCACGAGCTGATTCGGGGGCTGATACTGTTTGTCCTGCGTCAAATCGGCCCGCAGACGGTTGTCAGGATTGCTGAACTCCTGCACTTGCCACCCGCAGAAGTACAGGGGGCAATCGTCAGCATGATTGACCGTGCTGAGGTCGAGATTGTTGCGGTTGAGGACTCATCACCTGTGTTCTCAAGAGTGCTGCCCCGTACGCCCGCCTCTACGGTGATACTCAAACAGGCTGTCCAGCAGCTCCGTGGTGCGGTCAAGCTGTTTGACGACGACACACGTCAAATGATTGACGACGACACACGTCAAATGATTGACGACTCACTGCAACGCATGACCGCTCTCTTGGAGAGGCTCCAGCTCCTAGGAGAGTTTGACGAGTCGGTGCTCTCAGAATCTGTAACACGTCTACGTGAGCTGGTCTCCTCAGTCCTCGAGAGCGCATTGAAGCAGGCATCATCCCAGAACATGGAAGACCTCCAACTCCTTATTGCAGCGGGGCTGGAGGCATTTGCCCGGTTCCGCCTCAAGATTGCGCTCGAAAAGGGCCCCTCCCTCGTCACGGGCACAAACGTGTATGGCGAACGGCTGGATCCCCAAGTATACGAGCGACTGATGGACACCTATCTTGAGAACGAGCTCGAACGTGGCACTATCCTGGTTCTGATTAGGAAGCTGGGGGCAATGACTGCAGCAGACCTTGCCCAGCGTACCGGAATCCCTCAAGACCGCGTGTTCCGACACCTGCTGCAGATGAAGCGGGCCGAGCTCCTCACTATCGCAGGTGAACGCGACGGCTATGTGCTCTACGATGTGCCACACGTGCCCAGCGAGGTCGAGATTGCACTTGGGACGGTGTGTGGTCTGATTCCGGAACTAGAACGGGCGAGTCATGAAGTGAAGCAGATTGTAGACAATCTACGGGCTGAGGATATCGGCCGTCTCGCATCTGCACTGGATGTCTTCTCCCGCGCATGTGACCATCTCAAGAAAGTCACAATCGGAGGTACCGTAGTCGGCGAGAGTATTCTGACAGCCGTAGAACCGAAGGTGCGGAGTGCAGTGGGAATAACACTGAGGACACGCGCCAAGCTCCCGACCACCCGCCCCAAGGTTACAGTTGACGAACTTGACGCCGTTGATGTCCCCTCCGTGTTGGACGAGTACAAGTCGATGATGGGATACGCCCCTCTCGTAGGGTTCGGCACGGTCAACTGGGATCAGTCCAAGTGCCTCGGCTGCAAGTCCTGTGAAATTGCGTGCCCTGAGGACGCAATCTATCTGAGGCCTGTGTTCGACATCGACAAGGTGATTGTCATGTCCGAAGAACAGCTCGCACGCCTCCCAGTCCAGCGTGCACTGTTCTATCAGCTAATCCGCAAACTGGCGGCAACGCGCCCTTCCGAACCCATTACACTACAGAATGACATCCCCGGCATTGGCCATGTCCAAGTCGACCTGCACCTCTGCATTGGGTGTAGGACCTGTGTCAGACGTTGCCCGGGCCCAGAGGATGGCGCGCTCGAACTGGAGCTCAAGTGGACTCTTCCTGAGGTCGTCCGCCAGCTCACAGCTCTCTCCCCTACAGAATGAGGGGCTTTTTATAGAGGTGTGACGACACGCACAGGTATGCAAGACGTAGAGGTAGAAGAGGGCGATCCCCGTAAGAAGCTGAGCGAACTGGGCGCTAACTTTTCCAGTGCAGTTCGCGACCAGTTTGTCCACCTCGCTGTTTCGGCCCTGCGGTGGGGCAAGATTGATATCACTGGATGGTCCGAGGAGCCACTGCGGCTGCTCCTGTCAATCAGTCATGACCAAGAAATGATTCTCTCAGTCAAGAATGGCGACCGGGAAATGACCGTCATGAAGCCTTCTCCAGGCCCCATGCTTGAGTGGCTGGTTCACGACCTACTCCGTTCCTCCTCTGGATAGTTCCTGTTGCTACCACCGGCCTCCACATATTCCCTGTTCGCCTAGGCCACCGACATACACAGCACTATGCTGGGCTGCATGACAACATTGTGGCTACAGATTACACACCCAGACTTCATGCCAGCAGTTTCTCGTTCACACCACCCGGCCGGCCCCCCGCAAGTCTCTACGGTTCGCAGTCCGAAACGCTACATTTATCTTGCTTAACGATAGTGAAGTACGTGAGGAAAATGAACGAGGAAACCAAGCAGATTGTCAAGCAGGCAATCATCCGGCTCCACAGTGGCGAAGACCCATCAGTAATACGGGCTGAGTACGGAGAGGTCCTCCGTCGTACAAGCCCTCATGAGATTGCACGAATCGAGGAGGAGCTCATCCGCGAAGGCATGACACGAGAGCAGGTACGTGAACTGTGTGATGTCCACCTTGCAGTGTTCCAAGAGGCCCTGCACCAATCATCGACCCGTGCTCCTCCTGGACATCCTGTCCACACACTAATGTCCGAGCACGACACGCTGTTAGAGCTCGCAAATGAACTGCGTGGACTGAGCAGTTCTCTGGTCAAGGGGCGAACTGATATTCAGTCCGGCCTGAAACGACTACGGGAGATTGTAGTCCTCCTAAAGGCCTCGACATCCCACTACCTCCGTGAAGAGAATGCCCTCTTCCCCTTCCTGGAGAAACACGGTGTGAGCCAACCGCCTGCAATCATGTGGATGGAACATGACAAAATCCGCGAAACTGAGAAGCATCTGTTCGGACTCGTCGATGACAGTGATGAGCAGCTGGTCGCAAACATGCCTCTGATAGCAGAGTCCTCTCTCGCTCTCAGTGAGATGCTGGCCAGCCACTTCTTCAAAGAGAACTCGATACTCTTTCCGACTGCCATGCGTCTAATCAGACAGGATGAGTGGAGTGTTATCGGTGATGAGTTCAACTCGATTGGCTTCTGTCCGTTCACCCCCGACTCGGCACAGAGCGGCACAGCAGGGGTGGAGCAGGAGAGGGGACAGGAACAGGTGCAGGGATCAACTGGTGATGAGATTGAATTTGACACGGGTAGCATGAGCAGAGAGGTTGTCGAGGCGATTTTCAACACACTGCCCGTTGACCTCACATTCGTAGACGCCGGCGACCGCGTCAGGTTCTTCAGCGACTCTGGTGGCCGAATATTTGTCCGCTCCAAAGCAGTCCTCGGTCGTGAAGTCCGGAGGTGCCATCCCCCAAAGAGCATCGATGTTGTGGACAGGATTCTGGACGACTTCAGGACTGGGCGTAGGGACTCTGCTGAGTTCTGGATTCGTTTACATGGGCGCTTGATATACATCCGGTACCTTGCACTCCGCGACAAGAGTGGCCAGTACCTTGGGTGCTTGGAGGTCACGCAAGATGTCACTGACATCCAGCAACTACAGGGCGAGAAACGTCTGCTCGACTGAACCACACGAAGTGTCAGGCCACCTCCTCCCCAGCCATGGATTGAGTCGAGTCCCGCACTGATCCAATGGCCGGGCCAACCCCCTCTGTCACTCCCCCTCCATGACATCTGTGCCGGACTGAGTGCTGCTGCTTTGGGAGGGTCATAGACTTGTGAATGTCTACTTGGGGGATGTCCATCTGACACCTATCTGGTATGTCCCGGTGTGTCCGGCCCCCTCGCGCTGCCACCCTCTGGAGTTGCATCTCAAAGAATATATGGCGCACTAGACCCAACTGCGCAACACGCACAGAGGCTGGTCAGTGATGCCCCCCAAGGACATGAACATCATTGTGTTTGGCTGCATGCAGTGCATGTATGCTGCTGCTGACCTTGCAGGGACAATGAAGCTCCAGTACGATGTGAGTGCCCGGATTATCCGCATGCCATGCACCGCCCGTCTCGACATAAACTTCATCTTGAAGGCATTGCAGGAGGGGGCGGACGGTGTCCTTGTCGTCGGGTGTCATCCCGGTGACTGTGCATACAAGACGGGGAACCTTGGTGCAGAACGTCGTGTGCGGTTCGTGAGGCGACTGATTGGGCAACTCGGCCTCGACGAGAACAGGGTAAAGATGGTATTCGTGAGCGCTGCCGAGGGCGACAAGTTTGCGGCTGAAGTGAACCGCTTTGCGGAGGACATCCGGGCAATCGGGCCCAATCCAATCCGTCTTTGAAGGTGGGGGCGGCACGCCTGATGTTGTGCACCTTGTGATAGACTTAAGGTCATCCATGCACTGTCCTGGTTGTTCCAGTGCGATAGAATACAGACCCACATGTGGGGGAATACAACTGTCAAGAGGTTCAAAGACGAGATACCCTCTCCGAAGTCGTGTACGGGATTTCCTTGGCGAGAACCAGCTATGTGTTCTTGCATTTGATGCGCTAGAGAGTGACGTCGAAGTACAGGTGCTCCTTGAGGACTCCAACCGGATGGCCATTGACCGTATGGGCTATTCAGACCATGGCCACACACACTCGCTAATCGTTGTGATGAACGGGATACTTCTGCTCCGCCAGATCGTGCGGGGGATTGAGCCGACAATTGTCCAGGAGAAGACCGGCAGCATGCAGGATGCAGAACTGATTGTACTGATGGCCTCGTACCTGCACGATGTGGGAATGGTCGTTTCGCGCTCGAACCACGACATCTTCACCGTTGTCATCTCTAGCCCCATAATCGACCGTGTCCTTGCACAGGTGTATCCCAAAGACCGTCGGAAACAAGTGCATGTCCGTGGCCACATCCTCCATGCCATCTACTGTCACGACCAAGCAGCAAGACCTCTCACAGTCGAGGCCGGAGTGGTCGGCATTGCTGATGCCCTCGATATGACAAAGGGCCGTGCCCGGATCCCGTTTGAGGCTGGGAGTGTGAATATCCACTCTGCATCTGCAATGGCAATTGAACAGGTCCGCATATGCGAGGGGACGGAGAAGACAGTGCGCATCGAGGTGACAATGAGCAACGCATCCGGCATTTTCCAAATCCAAGAACTCCTGGAGAAGAAGATACGGAATGCTCCGTTCCTGACCGATCACATAGAGCTGTATGCGGTGATGTCTGGCACCAGTGAGCGCATAATAGAGGAGGAGCTCCGTATTCTGTGACCCCGTTTCCCTTCTGCATCCGTTCATAACATCATGTATATATGCATCACATCGTGCATGTCCCGTGTCGTCCGAGATTGAATACCGCTGTCTGAGGGCTGTCCAATGAAGCTAGACCCCATCGACCTCCAAATTATCTCGTTGCTACAGGAGGACGGCCGACGCTCTTTCTCTGAAATTGCAGAGGCGGTCGGTCGGACTGAGGTCACCATCCGGCGCAGGGTGCGTCGTCTAATTGACGAAGGGGTCATCAAGCGCTTCACCGTTGTAATCGACCCGCTGAAAATTGGTCGCCAGATACAGGCGATAATACGTGTCAAGACAGTCATGAAGGAGGCATCTGGCATCGCCGAGAAGGTACGCGAATACGACGAGGTCAATGAGGCCTACTTCCTAGACGGCGCTTGTGGAATCCTGCTCAAAGTCACTGTGAAAGACCTGTCCGAGTTACGTCAGTTCCTCGAGTATCGACTCGGCAAGCTGCTTGGTGTCAGTGAAGTTGAGACCTGCATCGTGCTCGAAGACATAAAGCCCCCCTACTAGAGGCATGCCCAGCTTGGCCTTAGTAATCAGAGTGTCAAGGTCGCAGATGCAGGCGCTCTATACGCATGCGACAAGATGTTTCCCAACAGAGAGTGTAGCCCTGCTCTTTGGTCACTATGACGATGGTGTGGCCACTGTCACGCGGGTCGAGTGCGTCGAGAATACGGCCCGCTCCACGGTGCGGTTCTCAGTGAACCCTGAAACACAGTACCGCCTGTTGGCTGAGGCCGAAGAGCTCGGCGAGTCGCTCGTTGGGATTTTCCACTCGCATCCTGCTGGCCCACACCCCTCTTCGACTGACCTGCACTACATGCGTCTCAACCCCGTCGTCTGGATTATTGCATCCATGACTGACGGGCACTGGCAGACCGCTGCGTTCCGCCTGAGGGACGACTGCCTCGTGTCAGTGGACATTGAGCTCTACTGTTGAGATACCCCTAATGCCTTCAGTGTCCCCGATGTCTTGATTGGCTCGAACGAGACATACGTGTCCCCGACCCTGAACAACAGTGAAGCTGCACTTATGACCTCCTCCAGCGTGCTGAGGGTACACCCGACCACTCCGTCACCCGTTTCAGGGTCATAGACGGTCAGGAACAGTTTCGAGTCCGCGACTAGGACTTCCCCATAGAGTGACATCAGGCTTTTTCTCATCGCCTTCACGAGCGTGCTCCTATCGGGACACGCATCACTCGCGTGTAGCTTGAACTTCACATATCGCTTCCTGTCCCGTTTCATGCCTCCTCGCCCCTTTGAAGTATCTCAATACCCGGGTAAACATAGTCCCCCGACAGACGTTTCTCGTTCGTTTCGATTAGGCTGAGCGGGATATCTGCAATCGCCAATCTGGCCTGTTCGCAGTTGAGCCCCACCACTCTGCCAGCACACTGCATCGCCATCGGGGCTCTCAACATAATTGGTCTGCTAGCGCCGCTCGCTACAACCACTGGCATCCCTTCTGCGGTCGCAGTCCGCACCATCTCCCTGAAGGCCTTCAGCATCTTGGCCCTCGCCAGTCCCCGGTATTCCAACAGTGGTGCGATGGGGATCTCCAATGCGGTGCCGAACTCGGCTGCAAGCCGGGCTGTACTCTTGCGTAGTCTCTGGTCGTAGTGCGGCCCGTATGGCATAATGATGTCAACACGCGGGTCTTTTGCAGCCCAGTTGGCGATGTCGGTGGTCTTCAAGGGGGCGGCGATGAGAGCGGTGCGTTCTCGCATCCTCCTGACCCGTTGTTTCATTTGCGAGAGACCCGACTCCTTCAGGTTCAGCCTTGCCACAAGGATGAACCCATCATCAAGTCTCCTTATTGGTGGCCGCATTGTCATCTGGAGCGTCATCCCGGAAAGGCCGAGCCTCCTTGCCATTCCGATAAAGGATTCGATGTCATCACCACTCCTAACCGATGTATTGAGGTCTATTGTCTTCGGCATGGTTCACAGCCCCTTCCTTTCTATCTGTTCTTTCAGCACTGTTTGCAGTTCGTCACGCGGGCACCGTCCCCTATGAACAATATGTATTCTGAGGCTTATGACATCGGAGTCTGCGCCGAGCTGCAGCACGCCGCGATATGCCTCCTGTTTTGCTAGTCTTATGAATAGTGTGCAGTCCTCATCGAGCCGCCTGTCAAGTGTGTTGTCAAGGGATACACAGTCAGACGGCCCGAGCCGTCTGAGAATATCGTTAAATGCCGTGCTACACTCCTCTTTGCCCCTCAATGTGACCTCTACAACAGTTATCGGGTCGTGGCTGTAGCCTGTTGCGGACGTTTCGTGTGAGTGCGCTGCCCCACGAATCTCCTCTGGAAAGACATTCAGCACAGCCTGACGCACCCGTGCAACGACCTCTGTGGCACGGGCATATGCGCGGGCCTGAATCCAGTCAACTGATACCAAGCTCCGTCCCCCATGGTGGGACACGGCGCCCGTAGCACCTACTTCCCGCGGTTCCTGTTCCGGCCCAGAGATGGCCTTATCTTCTCGGCACCGCGTCCTCTCCTTCGAAGCCCCCTGCTCTTCTTCCCGGCTGATGTGAGGCCTCTGCTCTCGCGTCCCTTGTGGGCCGGGTCACAGATCCACGAGATGTGTGGGTCATTGTAGACTACCGGGTGGTTGGGGTCCACGAGGATGACTTCATACCACACCCACTTGTGATCCGAGCCCACCCAGTACGAGTTGAGCACTCTCAGGTTCGGGTATTTCCTAGCGGCCCGTTCCTCTGCAATCCACTGGCGCGACTTCTGAGGTGTGTACTTTCTAACACCAAGGCTCCGTGGTTTTCTTCCCATTCGCGGTCGTGGTTTTTCTCGGGGCCCACGTCCTGTTCTGACTCTTACAACAATGTACCCCTGCTTGGCCTTATAGCCAAGTGACCGGGCGCGCCCAAGACGTGTTGGTCGTTCAAGCCGGACGATTGACGCCTGTTTCCGCCACACTATGAGTCGGCTCCTTACAAGCTCCGACCTTTCCCTCTGGTTCTGTACCCATGTTTCGTTCATGTGCCTGTACGCTGACAATATCACACCGTCCTTTGTAGCAGTTGCTACATTGTTTGTGGTTCAGCCCAATGGGCCACATCCCGCGGACGTGTCCGCCAATACAAAGGCGGCCTGTCTACTACTTGTGACTAGACTGGCTGGGGCCCGGTCACTACCGTTTGCTTAAAGATGTACCGCTTTGTCCCCTGGTACTGTACCATAGCTTACTTGGCCACTGCCCCGATTATCTTCTTTGCAGCAAGTCCGCCGACCCTCTCCTGTGCTTCTCTTGTTGACGATGAGAGGTGTGGTGTAGCGATGACCCGTGGGTGCTTCACAATAGTCCAGTCCTTCGGTGGTTCCTCCTCAAACACGTCAAGTGCTGCGCCTGCAATCTTCCCCTCGTCCAGCGCTGTCAGGAGAGCCGCCTCATCAACAACACCACCCCTTGCCGTATTGACGAGGTATGCCGTCGGCTTCATGACTTCGAGCTCGTGTGACCCAATGAGCCCCCGGGTCTGTGGGAGCAGCGGGACGTGTAGTGTAACATAGTCTGCCTCTCTCAGGAGCTCCTCCAGCCCAACGCGCTCAGCACCTATCGACTCACAGGCCTCATCAATATCAATCACATCATATGCCAACACACGCATGCCCAGTGCCACAGCACGCCGCCCGACCTCCTGTCCAATCCGCCCGAACCCGATGATGCCAAGGGTCTTCTGCCATAGTTCTGTCCCACTCAACTTCTTCTTCTCCCATCGCCCCTCCTTCATGGAGCCGTCTGCCCTTGTTATGTTCCTTGAGAGTGCGAACATGAGCGCAAAGACCATCTCGGCAACTGAAACAGTCGGTGCCTCTGGAGTGTTGAGCACCTGGATCCCGCGCTCCTTGGCTGCTGCCTGGTCCACATTGTCCAGTCCTACTCCTGCCCGCACTATCACCCGCAGAGCATCGGCTGCCTCAATCACCTCCCGTGTGACCTTCGTTGCGCTCCGTACTATTATCCCATCAAACCCCTTAATCTGTTCCTCCAGTGGGCCGTCCTTGGTCTTGTCCCTTATGACAACATCCAGGCCTGCCTGTTTCATCTCGTCAATTGCTGTTTCCGCAATGGGGTCTGCAACGAGTACACGTGCCACCTTCTCAATGCCTCCACCATATTGTTGGGCCACGCCAGCTGCCTCGTGAACTTAAACCTGTCCATCCGAGTGCGGGGGTTGGCCTCCCACTCCGGTACACGGTGTCATGGGCCTCACCCCTTTGCACTCACTATCTTTATCACGTCTCTGTCCTTCAAGACATGTTTGTCAGACACCCTCATCTTTGTCCTGGCATCAATTGCATGTATGAAGGACTCCATCAGTTCTGTATGGATGTAGCCGGCAAACTCCTTTGCAGTGGTGCCCTCTGGCACCAAGTAGACATCGGGGAGGACGTTCCCGTTCGCATCAGACAGTGTGTTCGCATCATGGACCGGATAGACTGTTATCATCTTCAGGACATCGAACACTGCGCTGTTAATCGTCTTCTGGACTCCCGTCCCCCCGTACCTTCCAAGGAGTTCCTCTCTTATCCTCTCCAGTTGAGCCACCTCCCCGTCCTTGAGGCTGTCCTTCTCGAGGAATGTGAAATCGTCATCACCGGGTATGTACCTGATCACCCCCCGTCGGTCCAGGTCTCTCAGCACCCTCTCGGCAAGCGCACTTACTGGCACCACCACCGTGTTTTCCAGCTCCTCTCTCAGCCGCCTGTAGTTATCATCAGCACCAGGCCGGTCAATCTTGTTCGCTGCAACCACTATTGGTTTGGAAATCCGGCGCAGCACCCCTACGAACTCTCTAAGGTCTTCCTCCGTCCAGTTGCCCGCGTCCTCAGCACTGAGCCCCGAGTCCCGGATTGCCCTCACTATGTGTCCGCGCGTTATCTTGAGCCCTGAAAACTTGTCGAGCAACAGTGCCTCAAGTCGTGCACCCTCTGCACGGATCCTACCAGCAATGCGTCTCCAGTCCCTAGAAACAATCCCAAACATCCACTCGGTGAGCTCTTCTTCCAAGAACCGCACATCCTCTAGCGGGTCGTGAGTCCCGGCGCTCACCTCCTGTCCCTCAGCATCGAGGGCCCCGCTCGCATCAACAACGTGAATGAGGACATCGGCCTGCCTCAGGTCGTCAAGGAACTTGTTCCCCATGCCACGTCCCCTGTGTGCCCCGGGTACAAGCCCCGCAACATCGATGAGTTTGACCGGCACCAGTCGGACACCGTCTATACAGATGGAGTTCTGAGGGTTGTCTTTCACACCGAACTCTCTGCACACACACTCCGTCCTGGCATGGGCCACCCCAATATTTGCATCGATGGTCGTGAACGGGTAGCTGCCGACCTTGAACTCTGTCATGCATGCAGCATTTGTAAAGGAGGTCTTTCCACATGACGGCTTTCCAACCACACCAATGCTAAAGCTCGCTCCCATCTCTGATCACGTGCTCCTGTCATTCAATTACCGGTGCCTAGTCATAAATCGCCCGTTGAGCTCACACGCCGATTCGTTTTTATTGAATCAGAATTCATATCAACACACTGCTCAGAGGAGCCATGGTCGAATTGGTAAAGGTCTGTGTCACATCCACTGCTCCGAGTCTTGATGCCACTGTGGACATGCGTTTCGGTCGCTGTGCATACTTCATGGTCGTCGACACCGAGACCATGGAGTCAAATGCCATACCAAATGATGCTGCTTATGCATCGGGTGGTGCCGGCATCCGTGCAGCACAGACGGTGGCGTCCCTCGGCGTCGGGGCCGTCATAACAGGGAGTGTGGGCCCGAACGCGATGCCCGCTCTCAGCGCCGCTGGTATTGACGTGTTCACAGTTACCGGTGGGACAGTACGCTCTGCTGTAGATGCCTTCAAGCAGGGCGCCCTCTCACCCCTCACTTCTCCCGGTGCTTCACATGCAGGGC
>JALVPN010000191.1:0-9126 GCA_027031765.1 Promethearchaeota archaeon
ACTGGTCAATCGGCTTTGTCATCTGCACCCTGAACGCGAGCTCTTCGGGGGGATATGGCTCGGCCCGCCCCTCAAGGCGGTCAATCACCCGACCGATAATCTCACGGATCTCCTCTTTGGCGGACTCGAAGCCCTCGGGGCTGTCGACACCACTCAGTACCTCCAGCATCTGCCGGAACGCCTCCTGTACGAAGGGTGGCGTGTTGCGTTTCTTCCCACTGAGACCCTTTACCTCGACGTGCCCGGACGGGTAGACACCGATGTAGTTCTTCTTGCGGTCGGACAGGGCCACGTACTTGTACGTCTTCTCGACCTCAAGGTCAATCCCCAACACCTCCCTCGACCAGCGCACCAGTTCCTCCTGCTGTTCAGGTGTGGGGTTATCGAGGAACACGCTGTCGGTGTCCCCATAGAGCACGCGGATGTCCATGGACTCGGCCTTCTCCTTGGTCTTGAGGATTGCATGACGCCCAAAGGCCGTGACACTCTCCGCAGCCGGCATGCAGAACAGCTCAAAGTGCTGTGCACCAGTCACACCATAGGAGGCGTTGACGAAGACTTTGAGCGCCTTCTCGACCACAGAGTACCAGTTCCGTGTCTGCACATCCAGGGACTTGTCCTTGCTGCGGGACTTGAACCACTTCACACGGGTGTCACGGAAGAAGCCTATGGTCTCACTGATCATGCCACGACGCTTCTTGCATGTCCAGTGACCGGTCTCGGGCACCCGGTTGTCATCTGCAAGACGACACTCCTCATGGGGACAGTCGACGGTCTCGTAGCTGATGTTGTGGCGCTTCATGATGGTGGGGTACAGGCTCGCAAAGTCAAGGACGGTCGTGTTGAAGTGCACGCCTGCTACAGGCTCAATGACTATTGCCCCCTTGAAACGCTTGCTCTTGATTGTGGCAGCGGTGTGGGCATCCGGGGACTTCATGCGCTCGATGTCGATAGGTCGGGGGATGAGACAGCCACGAGACCTGTGCACCTGCCTGAACAGCGACTGTATCCACGAGGAGATACCCTGACGCGTCACGTCCTCAAGCGACAGCCGGGAGATACGCATCAGTAGCACAATGAGGCGCAGTACCAGGTTGTCAGCATACTGGGTTATCTTGAGGGTGATGTTGGCATCGCGCCAGCAGTACTGTGCGAGTTCGTAATATGGGAGCGCAGAGATGTCATCGTGCAGCTCAAGCTTGCCGTAACCGAGCAGGCCCTGTGCAATCGCCTCCAAGTTGGACGAGTCGTAGGCCCCCGAAAGGGCATAGAGCCTGACGGACGGGTTCTTGAGGAACTTGTAGAGGTCGACGTGGACGCCACGCTTCAGCAGCGCCACATCGCGTCCAAGGTAGATGGGGCAGTAGCGCTCCGTGTCAATCCCGAGGACCTTTGCACGGTGGTACAAATAGTTCAGGTCGAAGGCATCCCCGACGAAGGTGAGCACGACAGGATAGGAGTCGATTGTCCGGAACGTTTCGAGCAGCATGTCGCGCTCGCTGTCAAAGAACTCCAGCTCAAGGCCCTCGGGAAAGTCGTCGCGCTTCTCGCCAGACGGGTGCCCATTACGACGTAGTAGCAGGCACTTGTTGCGTCCCTCACTGTCGGAGAGACCGACCGCTGTCACAGGGTATGGTGCGGTGTTGGCATCAGGTACCCTGTTCCGTACGGGCGTGAAGACCTCGATGTCCAGGGCTATCCGCCTGATGTCTGGCACCTCGGTGAAGAAGAGGGGCGCATAGATGTCAATCATCTCTTCGAAGGGGTCGTCCTCGGTGACACACTCCTTGAACTCTTCGAGTACCCGCGTGTCCAGCTGTGGTACTGCCGACACGAGCTCCCCGTCGACAATCCTGTATGGCATCCCCGGTATCAGACTGCGGTCATAGGTGTAGCAGTTCCGGTAGCGGATGTTGGCCTCCCAGGCGTGGTTCTCACCGTTTATGACCAGTCTGTCACGGATTGCGTTATTACCCCCGCCTATGCTCAGCGGGTCATACGCCAGGATCTTCGTCATTTTGACCTTCCGGTCTCGCAGGAGGTCTGTCAACTCGACAGTCTTGGTGCCCGCGAACCCCGAGTGACCCCCAATGCCACGGATCTCTCGCACCTGCTGTTCGGGGACATCAGTATAGCAGTACGGCAGGTGTCCGGTGGTGTCGAACCAGAAGTAGACGTGCCCCGAAGTGGGCTCGTAGAGGCGCACGAAGGCCTTCTTGTCGCGGCCAGCATAGTCTACTGATAGGAGATAGGACGGGGGCAGGTCGCGGGGGGTCTCACGTTCGCCCACCTCCACAGCCACTGGCACCTCGATGTGGTCGTCACTTGGAGGGGCCTCCAAGTCATGGTCCACCACGTCGACAGTGGGCCCCTCATCCGGGACGTCAGGCACTGATATCACGGCCGTGTGGGCCCGTGAGCGCATCCTACCTGACGGGGCAGACCGGGACTGGCTGGTAGTGTCAGCGCTGTCATCGGCGGCAGGTGCAGCAGGGGGCGCATGCCTCTCGGGCGCGGGCGCGGGTGCACCGGTGGTCTGCTCTGTGGAGGGAGCACTGCCTGCTGCACGCTCCTCTGGGGCCTTGGTGTCCTCCTCGGCTGAGAAGAAGTCTTCCAGTGTTGACTGCGAGTCGTCCTGGCCCTTGTCCTTAGTCAAAGGTGTCACTCGTAGGATACGTGAAACAGCTGCCAGATAAGGCCTTCTCATCAGACATTGCGTGTCCTTAATTAGCAGGGTGGGCAGCACACAGCAACATGGTCGACACTATCGAGTGCGGAGTCAAACGGTTGATTGTTGCGAGGTTGCATGCTGGCGAGGACATCCTGACCACTGTGCAGCAGGTCGTCAGACAATATGATGTGAGGTCGGGAGTGGTCAGCATCATAGGCGCGGTCTCACGGGCCACACTCGGCTTCTTCGACCGGGAGAAGAGGGAGTACCGGTCGAACACGTTTGCGAGAGACCTCGAAATCGTGTCCTGCACCGGCAACATTGCACGCCTCGATGATGGCACTGTTGTCGTACACGCGCACATGGTCGTGGCAGACGATGAGGGACACTGTTACGGCGGACACGTCATGAATGGCTGCGAGGTCTCTGCAACTGGTGAGGTCACAATCATTGAGGGGAGTGTGGAGCTGCACCGTGCACCAGACCCCACGACCGGGCTGGCCCTGCTCGCCCTTGATGACGGCCCCTGACACGAACGGACAGACAGGGATGGAGGTGGGCGAGGGCCGGCCTCATGCCCAGGACAGGAGCCCAGTCCACACCACGGTGACAGGCAGGCCCCGACCGAGCCGGGTATAGGACTCACCGTGGGATGTTCTTGCGGATGGACGCTGCGAGGCGGTCGAGCTCATCACGGGGTGCCATGCTGTCACGGTAGCCCTCAGGGAACCGGAAACCAAAGTCGGCACCGTGATTGCGCGGGATGATATGGATATGGAGGTGTGGCACTTCTTGGCCGGCACCAGGACCGTTCGCCACGACATTGAGGACACCGTCCGGTGAGAAGGTCTTGTGCACGGCACGGGTCAGTTCGGCGAGCCGTCGTCCGAGGTGTGCGGCCAGCCCCAGGTCGACGTCGAGCATGTTCGTGTGGTGCTCCTTCGGGATGAGCAGGCAGTGGCCCTGACCGACGGGAAAGATGTCCATGAACGCCATGCACTGCTCGTCTTCGAACACCACAGAGGCAGGTATCTCACCACGTACAATCTTGCAGAATATGCAGTCCTCTTCGCCGCTCATGTCCATGATGTGGATGGCCGTGAGAGATAAGCATTGTTGCCGGGCTTGGGGGCCGCCCCGATCCGCCGGGGTGATGGGACTGCCCACGGACAACACGGGGACTGCCCAGTACTGGTGTATATGCCTCTTGGAGGCCTACACAAATCTCATTAACGACAACGGGCTACACACCACAGTCCAGCAACAGCGGGTGTCACACTTGAGCAGGCGCAAGAGAATATACTTTGACCAGACACAGAACGAACGTGGCAGGCTTGAGGGCACATACTCCGCACTCCGGCGGTTACTCAAGGACAATGGGTTCGATGTGGAGCCCTACACGGAGTTCGCCATTCTTGAGAAGAGCCTTGAGGGCGCAGATGTCATGGTCTTCGGCTGTCCTAACAGCTCAAAGTTGCGTGCCCAGGAGATTGAGGCCCTGTTGAAATACGTGGAAAAGGGAGGGGGGCTGATGCTGCTCTCACTCAGTGGTGGTGACAGGGGGCTCATGAACAACATGAGCGAAGTGTCAAAGAACTTCGGGATCGGGTTCGAGAACACCGCCGTGCGTGACGAGCGCAGTGAGTCTGGACTCCCCACAATGCCGGTGATTGAAGACCTCAAGGAGCACTACGTCACTCGTGATGTCCACGGCATCCTCTACCCCTCGGGATGCACACTTGAGGTCAAGGAGAGCGCGCAGGCTGTTGCATTCACCTCCACCATGGCTGAACCGCCGTCACGGCCGGTCGTTGCAGTGGCAGAATACGGCAAGGGCAGGATAGTCTGTGTGGGCAGCTACGAGGTCTTCAGGAAAGGTGGCGGGCTGGCACACAGGGGTAACAAGGTGTTTGCGGTCAATGCGTTCAAGTGGCTGTGCAGGGAGGACGCCACGGAAGAGGCCGCTGCGGCCGCGAGCACCACAATGGCGCCCAGCGCGACGACACCGACTGCTGCGGGTACGACTGGCACACGGACCAAGACGGGGGCCGCAGCCGCAGGCCCAACAAAGGAAATGGAGCAGGCACTTAGACGGCTGGTCAGTACCGTCTTCGACCTGAGGGAAGACATCGGGAAGCTGTCAGCAAGGATAGAGGACATAGAGGGCAGCATTGCGGCCCTGCGTGACCAGTTCCAAGAGTTTGCTGAGAAGACGCAGACCCAGCTCGGTATGCTCGTCCCGGCGAAACAGTTCAGGACCGAGGAGGAGAGCAGGCGCGAGGAGATTGAGGCTGACATAAAGGCCTTGCAGAGCGAGATTGCCTCCATCGAACGGCTCAAGGAGCACATCGATAAACGGCACTCGTCAGGCGTCATGTCCAAGGAGGTATACGAGGAGCAGGCGAAGAGGCTCGAGGAGCGGATAGAGAACCTGAAGGAGCGGCTCCAGAAGAAGGAGGAGGAGCTTGCGGGCCTGACCCCATAGGGGGTGGCCGACCCGCGTCCCGCTGCACTGCAGCGGCCACTCTGGAGGCGACGCGTCCGTAGAGACGACCTATCTGCCTGTGGAAGACGTAGCCAATGAAAGCAACAATGAGTACAACAAGGTAGACATTGCGGTCAAGGAGGAGGACTGCAGAGCTGAACATACCAGGCAGAAAGAGCGCCGATAGAGTGACTGGCACGGCACCGTCCTCACGCGAGCACATCCGGGATGATGTGAGGACTGAGACCAGGGGCATGACTGCAACGAGGTAGTACTTGTATATGCCCCGGGGACTCCAGACATGCATCCAGAGGATGAGGAGCAGGGTGAGCAGCATCATTCGACGCCAGTAGGCGCGGGGGTGCTCGTCATCCTTGACCTCGAATAGCATGAGTGCGAACAGTGGGACAACGCCCATGACCAGACCGACGGTGTAGTACGTCAGCGTGTCGACGAGCTGCACAGCCCATTGTGGGGCACCCGCCACCATGATGAGGACAGCGAGGACCATCGGGAAGCCGACTGGTGGGGGTGAGGTATAGTCGCCGAGCCTCACCGCACCCGGCTTTACAAAGATGTAGAACAGGTAGTTCGTCGGGTCCAGGACATAGGGCAACGAGAGGGCTGTAGCATATCCCAGTGCTATGAGCGCAAGCTGGACAAAGCCCTTGGTGTCAATATGGTCGCCCTCGGGACGGCCACCGCCAGCCCGGCCACTCTCATCGTTGCCACTACTCTCATCAGCACTCTCGTCCTTGTCCACACCCTCGCCCTCACTACTCGTCGTCCCGGCACCGCCACTCTCACCGTCTGTACCATGGGGTATGGGTGCCCCCGGGGCGCGCTTCAACACGTAGGCAACGAGGGGGAGGGCAAAAAAGAACGCGGTCTGTTTGAACATGACAGATGTGACCATTGCCAGTACACCGAGGGTGCGGCGACCGGACATCAGCAGGTAGAAGGAGAGCATAGCAAAGAACACGAACGGTGCAGGGTTGAGCCACTCAAAGGCACAGTGGTAGAGGACGAGGGGGTTGAGGAGGTATGTGACTGAGGCGACCTCGGCGAGGCGCCGGTTCTGCGACAGGTAGTGTGTGATCCCATATACAGGGAACACAGTCAGGAACCCGAAGACTGTGATCAGGAGCCCGATGCCGAAGGGCTGGACAGGCAGAATGCGGCCAAGAACACACATGTACAGGTAGAGAGGCGGGAGGAAGTAGGGGGTGTTGTACCTCTTGTCACCCACGGTGATGTAGTTGAACTCGTCGGTATAGGGCATGTGTCCTGAGAGGAAACGGTCAGCCCACGAAACGTAGTAGTAGTCATAGTCGAGGTACCCCTCAAAGTTCACCGGGACTGTCAGACCAAAGAGCGAGAACTCCCCGAACCCGTTCCAGACAGCCCGGAACGGCCTCTCACCACCAGTGACGAAGTCCACGGCGGCGGCATAGAAGACCAGGGCCCAGATAACAGCCCCGGCTACGAGTACAGCTATAAAGTTGCCATGGACTCTGACCATCTGCCGGGCCCGTTCTGAGAGGCCAGTGGACAAAGGAGTTCATGCCCCCTCCGGCCCCGATGTGTCCTCAGCAGTAGGCAGCCCTGTGTCCTGCGGTGGGGCTGCTGCTGAGAGCACCCTCGCACGCAGACCGGCGTACCAGGCAACGAGCCCGGCGGCGCGTGGTGCAAGCCTGCGCCGCAACCAGGTGGCGGGGGATTTCACAAGGCGCCAGGCAAGGCCCACACGAGAGGCAAGGAGGTAGCCGACAAGGATTATGGTCACCCCTACCAAGTAGATGTTCCGGGGCGGCACCACAATCATGAGGCTAAAGACGAACGGGAGCCACAGCATCGACGCTGAGAAGGGCACATGTCGCTCTCTGCTTGTGACCATACGGGAGGACGAGAACACCGAGAAGAACGGTGCGAAGAGCACGAAGTAGTACTTGTACACCCCGCGAGGGCCCATGAGATGCACCCACAGCATGAGGACCATGGTCATGAAGAGGAGGCGTCTGAGGTACTCGGTGTGTCGACCCTCTTCACGTGGTTCAATCAGCATCAGGCCGACCATTGTGAGTACGCCGGCCCACAGCAGGAAGCCGCTGTATATCAGGCCATTGAGGAACGCAGCCAGTTCTGGGGCACCGGCCACCACTGCAAGTACTTGGAACCGCATTGGTGATGCGTACTCTGGTGGGTCAACAAAGGAGTCGAGTGGAAAACCACCTGCTGCAAGCATCATGTAGTCCAGCATCGTATCGTGCTGGGCGATGATGAAGGGCAGGAGGACTGCACCTGCATATATGATCACCAGTACCACGCTGAACAGGAAACCCCGGACATCGACATACTGGTTGACCCACTCTGCAATGCGTGCCACTGTGCCCGGCTGTGTGTCGCCCTCCACGGTCACGGTGGCATCCCCGGCCCCAGCTCCGGCCTCATCACCACTGTCACTCTCCGCGGTATCGGCCCCGGCGACCTCTGCGGCTGTGCTGTCCTCGCTCACAGGCCCTTCCTCAGAAGACGGGGGATGTGGGCGCAACAACAGGTACACTACAAGTGGCAGACCCATGAACCATGCAATCTGTTTGAACAGTGCCGCGGTGACAATCAGGAGTGTGCCGATGTGGCGGTGGCGTCGCAAGAGCATGTAGAAGCCCGAGAACCAGAAGAACACTACAGGCGAGAGGTTCATCCACACAAAGGTGACATGGTATAGGACATTGGGGCTGAGGAGATAGGTGAGGGCTGCCGCCTCTCCCACCCGGCGGTTGTCGGACAGCTCCTTTGCAATACCGTATACTGGGAACACTGTCAGGTAGCCGAAGACCGACAACAGGAGGCCAATCCCCCAGTTGTCAACAGGGATCATTATGCCAGCAGCATATAGTACGGCATAGAGCGGGGGAAAGATGTACAGCCCGTTCCGGTTCACAATACCGTCCATTTCGAGCACACCGAACTCGGGACAGTACGGCAGGACGCCATTCAGCATGTTGTGGCCCCAGTGGACGTAGTAGAAAGAGTAGTCACTGTACCCCTCGAACTGGACCGTGACCGAGTAGCCGAAGAGGTCGAAGGTACCATCACCGGTCCAGACAGAGCGCATGTTCCATGCACTGGTATCAAGATAGTCCGCGAGGGCGGTGTTGAACACCGTTGTCCACACGTACAGGCCGACTACCAGCACCACAATGAACAGGCAATAGTCCAAGATGAAACGCAGCAGGCGCCGCTTTATTGTGGCCGGGTCCATAGGGGAGTCCCATACCTGCCCACTCATTAAGGTTTGGCCCGGCGTATCCCGGTGGGGATCACTGACGGAGGACGGCAGTGCTGGAACGGCCAGCCTTCGTCACCTCGATCACAGGGACGCCCTCCCACTCCTGAATGTCCGTATGGGTGATGAGGAGTATCTGTTTGAAGCTGGAGTCACCCATCAGGGTCTCGACGACCGCAGTCCTGCGTTCGTTGTCGAGGCCACCGAGTGGCTCGTCGAGGAGGACGGTCCGCACCCGCGGTGATATGCTCGGGCTGTCGCGGAGCGGCCGGACTGCACTCATGCTCCGACTGATGCCAAGGCGGAGTGCGAGGCTGACTGCTGTGCGGTCCCCATAGCTGAGCTGTAGTGTGTTCTTGTCGGCATCATCACGCTGGTCGTGGATGCTCAGGAGTATACCTGCGCCACCGCGGCTGGTACGGGGTGTGGGGAGCAGGTCAATCCGAGAGTACTGCCCCCCTGTGAATGCCCGGACGTACGGGTTTGTCGCGCTGCGGACGATGCCAATGAGGCGCTTCTGGACAACGTAGTCCGCAAGGAAACCGTTGACGAGCTTCAGACGGACGAACTCGGCATGCTCCTTGAGGCGCTTCAGGGCATGGATCTCTCGTTCCAGCTCGCCCATCCGTTCCCGTTCGCCTTCAAGGGCCTTGACCCGCTCCTCCTCGTCCTTGCCCTGCG
>JALVPN010000191.1:9136-9513 GCA_027031765.1 Promethearchaeota archaeon
TCCTTGACCTGCGCCTCAATGCGTTGGCACTCGCGGCTCAGGGAGTTGAAGCGCTGCTGCGCCGCGGTCTGTTGTTTCTGCAGGTCGATGAGGCGTTCAACACCATGACGCTTGAGCAGGTCTTCGATGTCCGAGACCCCGAGACCGGTCATCGCCTTGCGGAGCTCTTTGCCCAGCGAGTCGAGGCGCTGCTTCGCCTTGATGACATCAGCGTTCCTCTGCATGATGTGGCCAATCCGGTCGATAGCCTGTCTGACCTCACGTATCGATGCCTCGACCTCTCTGCGCCGGCCCTCCAACTCCTTCAGGGACTTGCGGAGCCCAGCAATGCGTCGTACCCCCTCCTCAATGCGTGACAGGTAGTCGTTGATTATGCG
>JALVPN010000192.1 GCA_027031765.1 Promethearchaeota archaeon
GAGTGCATGTGTGGCCCTCGATGGTGAGAAGTCGGGAATGGTGGACCGGCGGGGATTCGAACCCCGGACCTTCTGGATGCAAGCCAGACGATCTAACCGGGCTGATCTACCGGCCCACTGTTCCCAGCCCGGCGCATGACCTCCAGCGGCCACAGGTCTACATGGCCGTCGCTTCCAGTTTTAACACTTGTGCTTGTCGCGGTAGAGGTAGTCCCCGGAGTGCGGCTGGGCCGCCAGTATCATAGGCCCGCATCGGACGCTGTTCTCGTCGGGGCCTGTAGGCTGCGGCCGGGCTCCTGCTCGACGAGACCGGGTACCTGAAAGTAGGGCTAGTCCTTGTCTCTGGAGTCGCACAGAGCTGAGATGGGGCACTCGTCACACTTGCGCCACCTGTAGCTGCACAACAGCCCGCCTATGTCAACGAGTGCCAGGTTGAACACTGCATGTCCTCGTTCAGGCACCAGCATGTCGGCGATAGTGCGTATCACCCTGGCAGTG
Source organism: Promethearchaeota archaeon (assembly GCA_027031765.1). Taxonomy (GTDB): domain Archaea; phylum Asgardarchaeota; class Thorarchaeia; order Thorarchaeales; family Thorarchaeaceae; genus JALVPN01. Next base: position 499 of record JALVPN010000192.1, read on the forward strand.
CCCCTCGTCGGGAGCGTGTTGTGGAACGTGCGTGTGACCACTCTCTCAACGTTCGAGTCCACCATGGAGGCCCTCTTGCCAAGACCAAGTGAGAGGACCGCGCCTGCTATGTATGGGCCGACAAAGGGTATCGCGAGCAGCGCCTGCTCTGTCGACGGGATCTCGCCACCATGAGTGTCTACAATATACTGGGCGCTCGCACGCATCATCTTCGCGCGCTGGAGGTGGTAGCCTATGGACTGCAGGACAGCAGCAAGTTCTTCCTCACTTGCCCCGGCCAGATCGTGGATGCTGGGGTAGCGCGTGATGAATGAGTCGTAGATCCGCGCAACAGCGGTGGCGGTCGTACGTCTTAGGAGGAACTCGGCCACAAGGACACGGTACGGTGTCCGGTCTCTGCGCCATGGAAAGTCACGCAGGTTGTTGCGGGCCCAGCGGAGGACACCTTCCACTATGGCATGGCGTCTCTCCTCGACAGCCGCACGCAGGGCATCGGGCAAGTCCATTATGTCAGACCAGCCAGTACACCGACAGATAAAGTGCACGCATGCTCTCAGACGTCCTGGTGCCGTGTCGACGTGGCGTGGGGCGGTGTCACAGCACCGGTGGCGGTGGACGGTGCGCTGTCAGTGGTTCCCGTCCGCCGTGCCGTCTGTCAGGAGGTGGGCGGTCCTTCTACCGGAGCATGGCCTCCACGGCCCGCGCAATGGCATATGACAGATAGACCGGGACGGCGTTGCCTATGAGCCTGTACCTGTCCGACACGGTGCCGGGGATGGCCCAGTCATCGGGGAAGCCCTGCACCCTGCGGTACTCCTGCACACTGAGGGCCCTCGTGGCCTCCGGGTGCACCATCATTGAGCCCTTCTGTAGCGGGCTCGTCACAACTGTGGGCGAGGGCTCGTCCCATGACAGCCGCCGGTAGAAGCCCATCTTCCCACCGCCAGCATGGAGGGCACCGCCCATGGCCTCACCGACCATGCCCTCTGGGAGGTGCCTCCAGTGCCCACCGGGTGGCACCGCCCTCATGTACTCCCCCCGGGCCGGTGACATCGGGACGACCTCATGCTGACACCCGTGGAGGTCGGCCGTACACTCCCAGAAGGTCGTCCACGGCTTGGGCACCCCGGAGTCGTGGCGCGCCTCAAGGCGGGACGCATGCGTTGGTACTGGCAGGTGGGGTGTCCCGTCCCTTGCACCAATGATGATGACGCGGTGTCTGACCTGTGGCGCACCGTAGTCGGCAGCGTTCAGCACACCGTACACGATGTTGTACCCGGTGCTGCGGAGCAGGCCCATCACGTGCTCGAACAGGGAGCCCTTCTCCTCCTCCGGTGACAGCTCTCTCCCCGCCCTCTCTCTGATGGGCACATGCCTCAGGCGCGCTGAGAGCAGTCCTGTGACCTCCTCCATGACGAAGGCCCTGGGCTGGATGTCCTCTATGACGCGGACGAACTCGTGGAGAGGCGTTGCCCTTGGGTCTTCGAGGCCGCGCCGTCTGCCCGCTGTTGAGAACGGCTGGCACGGTGGCCCTCCCGTGAGCACGTCCACTGACCCGCGTTCGACCCCACACTGGTCAAGGATGAGCCGGGACGGGACGTTGCGGATGTCGTCAAGGACGAAGGGCACGGAGGGCATGTTCCGGTGGAGGGTCTCCATTGACAGCGTGTCGATGTCCGTCGCAAAGACTATGTCGAAGCCTGCTGCTGCGAAGCCAAGGTCAAGGCCCATCGCACCGGTGAAGAGGGACACCACCTTGAGCCCGTTGGCCCTGAGACCGTGTACCTGCGGGACAGGCGGGCTCACCAGTGGCCGTACCGTTGCGTGGCGGGGCAACTCATGTCCGTTGTCTGTCCAGACGCGCCTCAGTTGTCCAACCTCATGACGCACCCAGTGCGGGTCATCGGTCCTCAGTCCTTCGAGGGCCTCGCTCAGTGCACCCACGTGGTCTGCAGCGGTGAGCCCGCTGCTACCGGCCGTGCCAGCCTCCCGCACCCACGTGCGCAGGGCCACCAGTACCCGCACATCCCCCTTTGGTGCCTTGGCGGTGTCTAGGAGGTCAAAGTACTCGGTCTTGAGTGCTGCATACCTCTCTTCAACACGGCCCATCTTCTCTCAGTCCTTGACCACGGTCGAGTACGCCTGTTCTCTGTAGTCCCTACTGGTCTCCATCAACTCAAGGGGGGCGGCAATATCTGTGTGGTCATGAGGACTGCCGACTGGGTGCTCACGGCATGCACCGCTATCCCTCCTGTGCGTCCTCAGCCCTGGCCTCCTGGCCTCTGAGCTCCTCCCTTGCAAGGTCCAGCCAGAATGGTGCCCCCCTGAGCCGTGAGGCCTCCTCGACTGAAAGCTCCTCGTACTTGACCAGCCGCATGTCGTCGGGCAGGATACCGCTGACACCGGCCGGGTCCTCCAGTACGAGTGTGAACTCTCGCTCCCCCTCGATTGCCTCGTCCATCATCCTGAGGACCTCCAGAGCTCTCTGTCGCTGCTGTTCACCTTCGGCGAAGTTGACTGCCGTCTGCACTACCGACCTGATCCTGTAGAGTACCCCCTCGACGTTTGATATGAACCCCTCTGCTGCGGGCCCGGGCTCGACATCGATGCCGAACTCCGGGATGCGGACCGTGCCCGAGCTGGAACGGACGACTCTCACTCTGAGGAGCGATGGGTCTTTGACGTGCAGCGTCCACCTCGCAGGCGGCCTCTGTTCCACTGCGAAGATGTCGTTGTGACTGAAGTGACACTTTGGACACTCCATCACGAACATCACGATCTCGTTGAAGAATGGCACGTTGTAGAGCATGGACGTGACACGCAGGTTGCCCTCATTGCAGACCGGACACCTGACGGCAATCTCTTCCCGCTCGCTCATGGGACGGGGGCAGACAAGCTATACTTATAGTCATAGCGCACGAGTTAGTCCCAGCGGGACCATGAACGGTGTGGCGCTGACGCCGGTCCCCTGCCCGTCGCTGTGATGCACTCTCATATCCTATATATGCCGGTACACCGTTAGTCCGAGGGAGCGGCACATGGAAGTCAAGAGCCTGTACATTATCAAACGCGCGTCCGGGGTGTGCCTCTACCACCACGACTTTGGTGAGCCCATCTTCGACCCCCACCTGCTGTCTTCGTTCATTGTTGCCATGACCTCGTTCTTTGACGAGGCGGCCCTTGCGGGTGAGTCGAAGGCCCGGGCGTTTGAGGGTGTCGGCTATACGTTGATGGTAGAACCCGGCGAGTGGACAATGGGTGTCCTCTCTGTCAGCCACGAGACCGCAAAGTTGCGTGAGAAGCTCAGGAGAATCATCAAGCGCTTTGAGGAGCAGTTCCACGTACTGAAGTGGGTCGATATGGACCTGGCCGTGTACAGCCGTTTCGAGCCGGCGGTGATTGATGAGTTCCTGCGTGACCAGGTGCACCCAGACTCGGTCATCCGGGTCAAGCGTGACTGGGAGTACTTTACCCGGAACCCGGATGTGGTCGCACTACTCAACCTGATACCCAAGGCCTGCACCGTGCAGGACGCTGCCAAGTTCCTCGAGCTCCCGGTGGAAGTGGTGATGGAGATCGTAGTGGAGGCCCTGTGGGACCGGGCAGTCACCGTCCAGAGCCTGCCGAAGCCCGACGCAATTTACCAGGCGACATCCTTTGAGGACGTGTCTGGCAGCGGACAGCTCTCCGAAGAAACGGCACGGGCATTGGCGGAGCTTGACGGCGAGACCCCCTTGTCCATTGTTGCAGAGCGCGTCAAGACCTCCGACATAAGGAGGTTCCTCGAAGAAATCGAGCTGCTTGCGAAGAGCCACAAGGTTGAACGTGTCCCGACAGGCCAGGCCCTCGTGGTGCTCTATACGTACTCACTGCAGGACTTCCTTCTACGACTGGCACGTGTCGTCGGCTACGAGCTCGCACGGTGGGTATTCTTTACGGCGCGGGAGCAGCTCCTCCGGGAGAGGCCGTGGCTCGGGTTCGTGGAGCTTGAGGAGGATGTTGACGTCGAAGTGCGGAGCTCGCTGGTAGGCGCCATCGTCCGCGGCTCGATCTCGCCATCGGCCCTGAGGGAGTCCCTACAGTCACTACTACAGGGTGTGGCATTGATGACCCGGGGCCTTATTGGCAGGTCGCCGGTGAAGGAGATAGCCCTAGGTACGAAGGGGGCGGTGGAGGGCCACCTCCCAAGCATGGCAATTGAGGTCGAGTGGCAGAAGCTCTACCTATAGTGCAGGGCCCTGCCACACTGTACGGGCCATGGCGCACAGGCCCAACATCAAAACACACAAATCTCTGCGAGTGGTCGCTGGTTGCATAATGAGCCGTGATGAAGACCGACCGGGCCACCAATTGGCGCTGCCATCCGTACTGCCCCTACTCCCTGCTCTCGCGCTGCCACTTGTTGTCGGCCCGCTTGCTGCAGCAGGCGTCCTGCCGCTGATGGTACTGTACGGCATGTCAGGTGTCACTGCATCTGTACCGGGCTGGCTGGCACTCCGGAGCTGTACTGCACGCGGCCTGATCCGCGACGACGCAGTCCATCTGATGGGCCTCCTCATCTCTTTCGGCCTGGTCGCTATGGCGGTAGCCGACTTCAGCCACGCATCGGTGGCGTTCTGTGAAGCCCCCTATCTTGCCACCTACTCTGCGGAGGTGGTGCATGGGACGGGAGTCATCCTGTGGCTCATCGGAGTCCTAGCCTATTGCCGGTCTGTCGCGTCTGTACTGCCACCGGCCCGCTCTGTGTTCCTCTCCCTGACCGTGGTCGCCCTGTTCGTCTCGCTGTCGGCGAGCACGCTCCTAGCACTGGTGCTGTCTCACCTGCCACTACTGCACCAGGTCGGGCATGGGTTCTACACGGTGACCGCCGCCCTGCTGACGGTATGGGTCATGGGCGTGGTGCTGCTCTTCAGGAACGGCCTCATCGGTCGTCCCCTCCTCCTTGTGTTCCCCGGTATGCTCGCACTCCTCGCATCCGCCCTGCTCTCCTGGCCCGGGTCCCAGTACACGGACGTCCTGAGCGTCTCGACTGGCATGCTCTCGTACATCCTTGTTGGCGCAGGCGTACTGCTGTTACAGGGCCTCGTCAGTGATGCGCACAAGTCGTTTGGCTAGACACCGGGCTGGAGGGCTGCCCCCTGTACTGCGGACGGACAACACGTGCGCCACATATGTTGCCGCTAATCACTGTCGTGCTTTCGGAGCCTCTCTTCGAGTGTCTGTCTGACGTGTGACGGCATCATGTGGCCCCGTTCATCGAGCAGACGACGTAGAGTGTCCGGTGACATGTCCTCCATCATCCGCATTGCTGGTCCGGCTGCCCCCGACGGGTGTCCGTCAATGGATCCATGGACTGGACCCGGCCCCAAGGCCCCGGCCTGCGCTGGGACGCTCTCCTCGGCGACGACCTCTTCTGCTCTGCGCAGCCTCTCCACGGTTATTTCCTCCACGCCTTGGTGTGCGTAGTAGGTGTCGTAGAGTGCCTTGTAGACCCCGCCCTGGGCCAGCAGCTCGTCCTGAGTGCCCTGTTCCACGAGCCGCCCCTCCTGGAACACGAGTATCCTGGAGGCGTTGGCCACGGTGGTGAGCCTGTGTGCTATCACGACTGTGGTCCTGTCGGCGAAGAGCTTCGCCTGTGCGTCCTGTACCAGGGCCTCGCTGTATGCATCGAGTCTGCTCGTCGCCTCGTCGAGGACCAGGATACGTGGGTCTGCGAGCATTGTCCTTGCAATGGCAATCATCTGCCTCTGTCCGGCACTGAGGTTCTTGCCGTTCTCCACCACCATGGTGTGGTACCCGTCTGCCAGTACCTCGATGAACTCGTCGGCGCCAATCATCTTGCAGAGCCTGATGACCTCCTCGTCGGTGGCACTCTCCCGTCCGTAGCGGATGTTCTCAAGGATGGTACCGTCGAACAGGTACGGCTCCTGCGGCACCAGCGCCACAGCCCCGTGCAACGACTCGAGCGTGATATCGCGCAGGTCCTGGTCACCTATCAGGATGCGTCCTTTCTGTGGGTCGTAGAAACGGTTGATCAGTGCAGCGATGGTGGTCTTCCCGGCGCCGGTGTGCCCGACAAGGGCGACGGTCTCGCCGGGCCGGACTGTGAAGCTCACGTCCTTGAGCACCTCGGTGCCCTCCCTGTACCAGAACGTCACGTGGTCGAACGTGATGCCGTCGCTGTCGGGACGCAGTGGCACGGCACCCTCCCTGTCGCTGATGGCCCTCTTGGCCTCCAGCACATCGGATATCCTGTCCATTGCTGCCAGTGACGACTGCACCTGCGTGGCCATCATTGAGAGGCTGAGCAGCGGCCACATGAACCTGCCCAGCAGGACGACGCCAAGGAATATCTCCCCCACCGTCATCACTGGTGTCGCACCCACTGCCATGGTGCCGCCAACGAAGAGCACGGCTGCGACCGCGAACTGCCCCATGGAACGTACCAGCGGCTGCATTGCGCTCATCAACATCATGAACCTGAAGCCGTACTTGTACGCCTTCTGGTTGAGCCGCATGAGTGCCCCTGCCAGCTCCTCCTCTCGGTTGAAGGCCTTTGCCACATGTATACCAGCAAGGTTCTCAGCAATCTGTCCGGAGACCTGTCCGTACGCCCGCTGCGAGGCAAGCATTATCCTCTGTCCAACCGTGCCGAACAGCACAGTGATGAAGATAACTCCTGGCACTACCACGAGGGATGCAAGTGCGACGTAGGCGGACGTGATCCACAGCATGATGAAGCTGGCCACGAGCATCAGTGCCTGGCTTGCAAAGTCAATCATGACCTGGATGCCGACGCCAAGGGCAACGGTGTCCGTGGTCACACGGGATGTGACATTCCCGCTCTGTTCAGACTTGTGGTATGACAGGTCGGCGCGTACCAGGTGGTCGTACACGTCCACCTGTACCGCCCTGACAAACCCTGCCTGTGCACCTGAGAGCACCCATGTGTTTGCACCCCTGAGCAGCCATGACGAGAGCTTGAAGATGATATAGAGTTCCACAAGGAACAGCAGCACCCTGAAGTCCCGGGCGGTGGAGAACACGTTGTCAATCCCCCACCTCAGTATCAGGGGGTCGAAAACTGCAATCGCAGTGCCCGCAATGGACAGCACAGCACCCAGCGCCACAATGCGCCTGAACTTGCCGAGGTAGTCTATCATCCGACGCAGCAGCACCCTCACGGGCCTGCTCGGCTTCTCTCGCCTTGATGCCAGCGCCCTCGGCCCATGTGGACGCATCACTGGTGACCACCGCCTCTACTGGCTGCCGGCGTCCCGGCCAGCACGGACTCCGCCCCTGGCAGCTTCTCAAAGACCCTGCGGTAGCGCTCAGAGGTGCGCATCAGTTCCTCGTGTGTCCCGCTTGCCGCGAGCCGCCCCCTGTCGACAATGACAATCATATCAGACTCCAGGAGGGTGCGCAGCCTCTGTGTGACCGTGATGCTGGTCCTACCACGCATCACCTCTTCGAGGGCCTTCCGCATCATGAACTCAGTCCTTGCATCGACTGCACTCACAGAGTCGTCGAGGAGCAGTATCTTCGGGTCCTGCACGAGTGCACGTGCGATTGCGAGCCTCTGCCTCTGACCACCGCTCAGTGTCATCCCGCGCTCGCCAATGACCGTGTCGTACCCCTGCGGCATCTTGACTATGAACTCGTGTGCCTGTGCGCGCTTTGCAGCCTCAACAATCTCCTCGTCTGTGGCATCGACGCGTCCAAAGGCGATGTTGTCCCTTATGCTCATCCGGAACAGGAAGATGTCCTGCTCGACCAGTCCCACCGCTTCTCTCACCTGCCGGGTGCTGACCTCACGCAGGTCGACACCACCCACCCTGATACTCCCCTCCGTGGGGTCGTAGAGCCTGAGCAGCAACTTCAGTATGGTGCTCTTGCCACTGCCGGGGCCACCAATCAGTGCCACCCGCGAGCCGCCGGGGATCCGGAGGCTGAAGTCACGCAGTACGTAGTGCCCGTTCTCGCTGCCGGAGTTGCCGTACCTGAAGCTGACGTCCTCAAAGACGATGTCACCCGACCAGTCGACCTCCGTCACCTCGTCCTCCGGCTCCACCATCGGGTCTTTCCAGTTCAGGATGTCTACAATCCGCTGTGCGTTCACGTAGCCGCCCCGCAGCACCAGTAGCATCCGTGCGAGCATGAAGTTGAACCCCTCAAGGCTGACGAGGAGCGTCAGAACCGTGGTCAGTGTACCTACCGAGGCCGCACCGACCAGTACTGCGTAGCCCCCGTAGAAGAAGACAACAGTGGTCATCACAATGAGCACCAGTGCGGGCGGGTAGAACGAGGCAAGGCGCCCCTCACGTGCGACCATGTCCTCATACTGCTTGCTGACCCGCCTGAACTTCTCGACCTCACGCTCCTCGGAACCGAAGGCACGCACGACCTCGATGCCTGCGAACACGCCCTGCGCCACAGCTGTGAGCCGTTCCATGTCCTCTGATCGGCGACGCCGCACCGACTCCACAGTGTTCGCGTACCTATATGCAAGTCCGATGTAGATGGGGGTGCCGACCGCTATCACCAGAGTGAACACCGGTACTGGCACGCCGGCCACCGTCACCAGCCCGGCAAGCCCACCCGACATGTCGTAGGACGCCAGGAAGGCCCCGGCAACAACAAAGGACGACAGGCCAAAGGTCAGGTTCCTGAGGGCAGGGTTCAGGGACATCCGCACCCAGCCGATGTCCTGCATCGCCACTGAGAGGAGCCGCTTGCTGTCCACAGCGTCATGGAACGTCATGCTGAAGTCCTGCAGGGCCTCGAAGAACTCCTGCCTGGCATCACGCTCCCACCGCAGCGTCACTGCCGCCCACGCGTAGCCCACTGCAAAGTACATCACAAGGTATGCCAGTCCCGTCCCGACAATCATCCAGCACATCATCACGAAGGTGGGGCCCAGCCCCTCTGTGGTCAGTGCGTCCACGGCCCGTCCGACAAACACGCCGGGCAGCATCGTCAGCAGTGACGACACAACGGTCAGGACAAGCG
>JALVPN010000193.1 GCA_027031765.1 Promethearchaeota archaeon
CTGCATTGGACGCCGCATTGCAGAGGCGACAACCTTCCACTCTCTCATGTCCCACACATAGATGCGACAGTATTCGTCCAGGTCATAGTATCTGACCATGTACAACAGGTCGTCAGCATGCGTCATCCTCAGGCTGCTGCACTGCGTGTACCTGGGGTCACAACGCCTCAGTTCTTCCTGTGTCCATTCCTTGCTCTTCCCTTCCCGGTCTTCCAAGCACGTGACCAGTTCCCATGACCCCTTCCGCCAGACAGCACCCATGACCACGGCCCCTGACCTGACCTCAAATGCGCGCTTCGAGACTGCAAACACATACTTGTCGTCCGCTCCCACATCCACAAGGTCGGAGTAAGTATGCCCATAGTCGAGACCGAAGTCCAGATGCCCGACGGTCTCAAGGGTGGTACTGTCAAGGACTCCCACCGACCCGGGCCCACCAACACATGCAAGATAGAGGTACTTGCCATCCGATACAATGCGTCCGGTCGTGTCGCAGGCCCACTCTTTGCAGACTTCATACTCGCCAAGAGAGTCCTTCGGCACAGCCGCAACACTCTCGTGTCCAAACAAGTAGACGCGGCGGTCGTCTGCTGCGACTCTCACAATTGTCCTGCGCGTCCCCGAGTATATGGATTCACTCTGTATCGGTAGCTTCTCCGTGGCTGTCATTTCCAGAGTCTGCAGGTCAAAGACATGGATGGTCTCCGGACTGACCACGTACAGGTAGTGGTCCCAGACTGCGAGACCTGTGATGAACGCTGGGAGGACGGTCGAGGTCACATACTCCCATGTGCCCCTGTGCCAGAAGGTCAGGACATTTGAGGAGGTCGTGATCACGCGGTCGCCCCACAATGCCACGTGGTGGGCCTTCCCAGCGAACTTCCATGCACTCCCCGGCAGCACTCTGGGCGGCAAGAACCGTGCAGTCATGTGGAAAAGGTAGTCGGCCTCTACCAAGCTCATCTTCTCCGCGAACCGGTCACTATGTCGCTACTCTTCCAAGGTACTGCACGACTGTCATGGATAAATAGGTTCCTTGTGTCACCGCTGGACTGCCGCCCCTCTGAGATCCGCGACTGCCGTGGTCACACTCAGTCCCAGTCGTCCGTGCAGGGCCGGACTCAGGCAGCACTGTCCCCGTTACGCTGGGCCAAGGTGCATCAGATGTGACTCCGGCCCCAGTATGTGCACGGTCATGGAGCAGCACAATGTCTATCGGGCCTGTGTCCGACGGGAAAACCTTAACAGCATGGCATGGTCGCTGTGTTCAGGTCAGGCGTAGCACATCCAGGCTGCCAGTGGCCCCCTGTGCTCCTTTTGCCAGACGGTGCACACAGCGATGCCCCATTCCAAGGAGTCGTGGGGCTAGGCTAGGCCGGGCTGGACCGGGCTCGGCAGGGCTGGGCTGGGCTGGACTGGACTGGACTGGGCTGGGCGCTGGCAGGACGGACAGGAGCGTTGCCCCTTGGACGAAGAGGATCCACTGAGACTACTGACCGGGCCCATGGACTCCACAGGCGCACTGCACACCGTTGAGTACGCGTTCGAGAAGAGGGGTGTACCACTGCCCGGCCGGCTGGACATCCGGTACGGCCCCGATGTTGCGGAACAGCCCAGCATTGAACTAGAGGACGGAGGACTGGTCGTGGTGGCGAGGGACGGCCCGGAGCTGAAGAGACTGCTCGGCCACTACCTCCTCCGTCCATCGTGGAGCGCAGTGGACTGGGCCCTTGCCACAAGGTTCAGAATGTCCACGCTCCTGAGCTCTGCTCTGCTCGTACTGCTGTCCCTGGCAGCCATCCCGGTAGCTACCGCGTTCCCTGCGCTGGCACTGACGACTGGGCAGGCCGTGACAGCCATTGGCTCCCTGCTGAGCTATGTGCTGGGCTACATGGTGACATGGCGTCGTCCCAAGCTCCTCGAACGACTGTCGCAGGAAATGGCCGACCTGGGGTGTACTACGGAGTATGATGCGCCCTTGTATGCACACAGGCCACTGGCCCTCAGACTCGCAGCGTATTGTATCCTGTGTTCCCCACTTGTGGGCGCCTACGTCTTCTCTATGGCGGTCCCACTCAACGGCATGGTGCTGTCCTACATGCTGTCCCTACTCGCGACAGTCGTCATGGCACTTCTCTTCACGTGTGCGGCAACATATCCCCGGGAAAACCCGTGCACCAGAGGACTGTACCGTGGCAGGTATGCCACCCGGTCAGAGCTCCTCGAACGTGCCCTTGGACGAGTGCTGGAAACACCCACACACCGGGAGACCATCTACGAGCTGCACGGCGAGTTCGACAACATCGAGGTCTCATTCCGACGCGTTGGACAGCCACAGTACCGCCTGTTCGACGACCGGGTTGATGGCCGTACGCTGAAGATCCGGGCCTGCGATGTTGACGAGGGTGCTGCGCTCAGACTCGTAACCGCCACCGCCGTCCTGCGCTCGCTCCCGTTCTACAGGGAACTGAGCAGTGCTCGCAGGGCCGCCCACCTGCTGGCCTTCTTCTTTGGCCTCTTCGCCCTAGGGGCTGTAGCGGTGTCCTACGCGTCCTATAGCGTCCCCGTGGTCACTGCTGTCACCATGGTCGCCAGCACGGTTTTCATACTCCCGTGGTATGTCGGCTTCAGAGACCACGAGGCCACACGGAGGGCCCTGCCAGGAGCGCTGCGGGAAACAGGCGTCTTCTCCGGACGCCAGGTCGAGTTCTATAGCAAGTACACTTTCCGCTCCACTCGTCTTGGCGACCTGCAAATGCTCGTCATCTACCACGTATTCCTGCTACTGGTCGTATGGATCGTTCTCATACACTTCTAGTGCCGGCGCTCCGGGTGCCAGCGTCTGTCCAGCCCTATTCATTCAAGGGGACTTCAACCAGACTAGGACTGGGGTTGAGACTCGCTGGCCGCGCTGTCCCACCGCGGTACTCGTACCTTCCAGTCCAGCCAGGACTGGGGTCGGAGCACTGCATAGCCCCTCATTCTCCTGCGGCCCTCCTCCTACGGTACGCCACTATCAGGACGATAGCTACTGCTGTACCACCCGCCCCAGCCATGGAGACCAGGACCAGCAGCAGACCGTCACCATTAGTTGTCGTGGCTGTGGTCTCTGTTGGTGTTGTGGTTGTCGTGGTTGTCGTGGTTGTCGTGGTTGTCGTGGTTGTCGTG
>JALVPN010000194.1:0-6446 GCA_027031765.1 Promethearchaeota archaeon
TCTAAGACTCTCCAGGGCTCATCGGATTGACGCACGGCGTCGAGCACGGCCCCAAGCATGTCTCTTGAACCACGCACCTCTGGCCAGCCGCTCACCACCCACAGCACCCTCCATGGCCCGTCACACTCTCGGATGGCACAGGCAACTGCACCGAGTACTTCTCTTGAGCCACGCACCTCTGACCAGCCGCTCACTGCCAACAGCACTCTCCAGGGCTCGTCAGACCCACGGACTGCCTGTGCTAACCGTGGTGCGGCCGCCTCCACCGCGAGGAGCACATCCTGAGAGTCATGTGCCTCAGGCCAGCCCCTCACCGCCCACAGGACTCTCCAAGGTCGGCCATCTGTACGGACTGCGCCGGCAACAGCAGCCAGGACTTGCGGTGAGCGGCGCACCTCGTGCCAGCGACCCACTGCCTCCAGCACTCTCCACGGCTCGTCGGACTCGCTGACGGCAGCCGCCACCCTCGACACGCTATCAGCTACGGCGTGCTGCACGTCCTCAGACTCTGCGAGAGGCCCACAGCGTGAGACTGTCCCGAGCAGCCGCCACACATCCGGGTCGTGTCTTGTCGACCAGCGGATTAGCCGGGCTGCGAAGTGTACGACCACCTCTGACAGGCCCGGCCCAGAGGTGGCCTGCTGGGACTGTACCTTCAGGGCATGTCCACACCGGGACAGTTCGCGGGCAAGGGTCACGTGTGGTAACTTCACCCTCCTCATGTCCCCGCGTCCATCATCGACCAGTTCGCCCCACTGTATGAGGTGGGTGCAGGCATTGTACACAGCCCGTTTCAACTCGCGCTCCCCGAACTCGTCCGGGTCTGTGAACACATGTCCTCGCTCCTCTGCGCAGAGCTGGGCCACGAACCGGACAGGCACCCAGATATCAGCAGTACCCAGTGCAGCGATGCTCTCCAAGACTAGTTGCAGCAACATTCTCTTCTCGCCGTCTTCGGCTCCCACGAGGCCGGAGAACGAGTCCTGTTCCGCCAGACTGGAGAGCCGTGCGAGTACCGATTGCTGGTCGAGTCCGTGCTCATCACGCTCACCGTAGTAGTACCTCCGGATCTCCGAACATATGTCGATGTCCTCGGTCCTGGTCTCCCGCTCCAGTCCGCGGAGCGCGAACGACAGCAGCCACAGGCTGTGCCTGCACTTCTCCGCCAGTACCCTCTCCATCTGTTGCAGGTGTGCCCTGTCCGTCTTCTCTCCGAAGGCCGCGACGATACCAGAGACCGCCTCACTGAACTCCTCCTCTTCCAGCCGAATGACGTGGAGCAGTGGACGGCCGCTCTCCGCACCTGCAATGCCTTCAACCACTCTACTGACAGCACCGTCTGGGTCGTCAGTCGTCATCCTTACAAGGAACAGGAAGTCCGGCCTCGCCACACCGGTCAGCCCCGGGTACTCAGTCTGTGAGTCCCAGGCACGCGACTGTCTGAGGTTCATGTACACCTCTCTCAGCTTGTCCGGTGCCACATGTACATTGTCGAGGATGAAGAGGGCACGGGCATTCTCATCGTTCTCGTTGTTGCGCAGGTACCGCACAAGATCCACCAGGTCATCTGCTATGTGTGAGGGGTCATGTCCCATGAAGTCAACGTAGTACACGGGCGCACCCCGCTCCAAGACTCTCCTGAAGCCGAGGATGAGGGCGAGGGTGGTCTTGCCTGCACCAGCCTTTGCAACAATGAGCTGCATGTTTGACCTGGTACGGAACCCCTCCTCAACCGCTTTGAGCAGACGTTCCCGTGGGTAGTAGTAGTCATTGAGGAGGTCGACCCACATCGGGTGTGGACGCCTGAAGAACGTCGGTGTGACAACACGCCTCCTGTCCAGTGGGAGACTGTCGAACGATTCGATACCCTCATTGACTGCCCCTGCCAGCACATGGAGGTAGTTGTCGAGGTTGAGGACACGTGGTAGTAGTGAGAACGTGCGTGGGGTCTCTGCGGCCACGGCAGAGGGCCTGAACAGGACTTCTCTGATGTACTCGAACATCCCACGTAGTCCACGGATCTGCCCTTGGGTGGCGAGTACGGCCTGGTATATGTCGGCAGTGGATGCCCTGACAGCCACAGTCCTGGCCAGCCTCGCCTCCAGCTCCTGGGCCACCCGCTCCGCGAGGACACGGTCGTCGAAGCCTGCGCTGACCAGCAGCCCGACCACAGTGTCTGCGAAAGGCTTCTGACCAGAGAGGTCCATGCGGACTTGTTTGGCGGACTGACGTATCTGCCGGGGCAGACCCTCAAGGACTCTCCACTGTTCGGGGTCAAGACCGAGCTGCTGTGCGACATCAGCTGCAAGGGCCTTCGTTGCCTGCATGGCCTGCCGTTCATCCCAGTGGCCCCGTATGTGATGGGCAACTCTCGACAGGATGTCTGGCACCCCGGCGGGCGCAGCACCGGGTAGAAAGGCCCCAGCTGTACGCACGAGCATGGAAACAGTGCCCTTGAGTGCGTCAAGGGTTTCAGCGGATGTGGCCGCAAGCCACAGCTTAGAGAAGAGGGCGCGGAATGCTCCTAGAGGGCCCTGGCCAAATGGTTGTACTACACCCATGCCTGTCCAACACTACCAGTCAACATGTATCAGACCGCTGACCGATAGTCATCAGATATGTGTTCCGGCTGCCCATGGTCAGGACGGGGCGCCCCGGCGTCCAGATAGGCGGTGCTCCTCTCGGTCCTCACGGCAATGTATCAGCAACACCAGCATCTATTGGGAGCGGGAGGAGAGGACCGGGCCGGTACAGGTAGCACGCATGGGTGACCCACACGCATCAACGAGCGCAACGAGCGCCGGGGAGCCCGGTGGTGGTCGGGAGGGCTGCCTATTGTACTGTGGGACATGCACCTAGCACGGTATGGCGTGGCCCGTCAGGTCAGTCCAGTGCTACGTCTCTCGTGTCCGGCGGCCACTCGTGCAGGATTTCGTGGACATCGGGACATCACGGGCCGGCAGTCACAAGCCCTACGGTCACTGTCAAAGAGAGGGCATGGGCCACCAAGAATAAGTGTGCCGGGGGACTGGGTACTACACTATTGAGGTAATGACTGTGGACACGATACGTCGCGTCACAGCCCTGTTCACAGTGTGCATCTTTGTCGTCAGTGCATGCCCACTCGTTGTTACGGGTGCTGTGACTGTTGTCAGGAATGACATGGACCTTGAAGACACGGGCATATCGCTGGTGGAGCTGGTGCCCGACGCCAACCTCACCCTCGAGCAGGGGACAGCTGTCAGGAGTGGCTCGGGCGAGTTCTCTGCGGTATGGGGGACGGCGGACGGAGACCACTATGTGGACCTCACGTTCACGCACGAGGCCGGCACAGAGCTCGACTTCAACGAGTCCACCGGGACGTACCAGGACATGGTGTACGTATACGAACAGTGCGAGTGGACAAGGGAGGAGTTGCCGGACCGTGTCAAGTTGGAGCTGGACTTTGGGGTGGCATTCTCGGACGACTTCGTGACGGGCTGGGACAACCCCGGCTGGAGTTCCGTGTATCCGCTCTCAGTGTCCGTGTCAGCATGGTGTGTCGACGCCTCGGGGAACTGGAACGAGTTGTTTCATTCGGGGCCGCCCTATTACCAGTCGGACTCGGGAGAGCCCATTGTGACGACCAGGAAGACAGGACTGACATACTCACAGGTCGTTGACTGTTTTGGTGGGATGGTCGAGGACGACGCGGGCCACCAAGAGGATGCCAACGACACGTTCACTGTCGTAGTCGGCCTGACACTGACACACTACTTCTACAGGCTGCCAGTGGGCGGCGACGAACCATGGCGCCATGTCAACGGTTCTGTCACCGTAAGGCTATCGAGGGTGTCCTTCGAGGCATTCACAATAGACCCTGACGCGGCCCCTGCACGGCTGGACCCGACACTAGTAGTGACAGCACCCTCGGACGGCTCCCGGTTCTATCCGAGCATCGCAGTTGACAGTGGGCACTCGTTCTATGCAGCGTCATATTCCACATCCACTGACCCTGCATCGCCACGACTTGTGAAGTGGTCAGCCAATGGAGACGTGGAGTGGCAACGCCCCATATGTCAGCAGTCCTATGATTTCGTGCGTGTGCTGTCCGTTGGCAACAGGATATGTACTGTCGGCGGGATCCGCCACCACGGTGAGGACAACGCCCACATCGTGCTCCTGACGGTCTGGGACACTGAGGGTACGATGACCGCCAACACTACGGTCGAGCTGGAGGGTTCACCACTGGCCTTCCTCGACGCCGCTGCGGACGCTGCAGGACATCTGTGGGTGCTGGCGGCCGAGACCTCAGGTCAGACACTCACCCCGCTGATACTCGGGGTCGACATGTCCGGTCAGGTGGTGCATACTGGACAACTGGACGACTTCCCCGTCCAGCTTGCGGTCTCTGCGGATGGGACACTCGTCCTCCTCATGCCAGACAGGGTCGATGCCTACAACTCTGAGCTCCAGCACCTGTGGTCTGCAGACACACACGGCATGGTCGCATCTGCTTCTGTCGACCCATCTGGCAACGTGTATGCAATAGGACGGCCGTATGAGGACGATGTGCCACTGCTCCCAGACAGGGGGTTCTCACTGCTCCGACTGGTCTCTGAGGGGCAGGCGGACTGGCTCTCTGTGACACGGCAGACCATCGGGGACAGACATGGTGACACTGCCACCAGTGACCTGTCATGGGCTGTTGGCAGGCCGGTGCATGCCGCATTTGCAGCCCCCGCAGTGGGTACCTGCATGGCCCTTGTCATCGGGGAATACCTAGAGTACTCCGCGCTTGTCAAGTTCAACGCGAGCGGGCGGCTCGTGCAGTCGTACTCCCTCGGCCACATATCCGACATGCTCAGCGAGTACAGCCCAGGTACTCCTGTCGGGCTCGCTGTTGCGCCTGACGGACTCGTGTACTTGGCCTGGCCGACGCAGGTCATCGCCCTCGACATCGGACTGACGGGAGGCGGTACTGGGACGACCGGGACACTCCTCGTGGTCGCGGTGTCGGCGGTGGGCGTTGCAGCAGTTGCCGGGGCGGCGGTGCTCTATGTACGTCGGAAGCGCAGCACAGTGCCGGCCATCCATGGCCCTGCTGCCACACCGGGTGCCGGCGCAGGCCCCCAGTGACGGGGACGGCTGACGGGCTGCACACAGCATAGTACCATGGCACAGGCGAGCAGAGCAGGTCAGAGCAGAGTAGAGTGGAGTGGAGTGTAACGGGGCAGCGCGGGTCACAGGCCGCGTGCCCTCATTGCTGCCTGGACTGCAGGGTGACGGAGGACTTCGGGCCAGCCGACCAGACTGTCCACGATATGGTCGGGTCTGAGGGCCTTCCTTATGGCAGAGGATATGCGCTGCACAGCACGCCAAGCAGCAGCCACCACGTCCTCAGACTGTTCCAGCTCGGGCCACCCGGAAACGGCACCGAGGACCTCCCACGGCCGGGGTGACCACTCAATAGCGAGGGCTACCCGTGGCGCACACTCGAGCACTGCACTACGTATTGCCACTGAGTCCCGAGTCCCGGGCCAGTCCTTCAGCAGGGCGAGCACATGCCATGGCCTGTCTGACTGTCGCAGCACCTCGGCGACTGCAAGGAGGATGTCCTCTGACCCGCATAGTTCCGGCCAGTTGGAAACGGTCGCGACCACCTCCGACGGCCTGTCCGACCCCCGGATGGCCTCTGCCAGCTCTGGCGCTCTGCTGGCCACAGCACGGGACACCGTTTCAGACTCCCGGATGACAGGCCACTCCAGGAGTGTCCGCAGCAGCCGGTACGGGTCGTCAGACTGGCGTATCGACTCTGCAACCCGGGACAGGCTGTCGGTGACCGCGTTGCACACCATTTCGGAGTGCTGTACACCAGGCCACTTTGACACGGCCTCGAGCACGCCACACGGGTCATCAGAGATACGGACAACATCCGCCAGTGCACTGAGCACCTCTGTTGACCAGCAGACCCATGAGTACCCGGACATCACGGAGAGGGCCTCGTAGGGGGGCTCTGCAATGCGGACGGAGTCTGCCAGCGCACAGAGCACCTCGGACGACCTCTGCGCCTCGGGCCAGTCCTGCAGCACTTCGAGTATGTCACCGATGTCCGGAGACCGACGGATGAGGGCGGCCAGCGAACTGAGCACTTCATCAGACCCGCGGAGCTCAGGCCACCTGGAGAGGGCCCTCAGTATCTCCACTGGTCTGTCAGACACCACGACTGCACGGGCCACCTGTGGAGCAGCCCCGGTCACGGCCCTACGGAATGCACCCGAGTCGGACAGGCCGGGCCACCCGGACAGGACGCGCAGCACCTCCCACGGTCTGGCTGAGTGGCGCACTGCACTGGCCACTGCAGACCTTATCTCCTCAGAACTCAGCAGCGACGGCCACTTGGCCACAGCGGACAGCACACCTTCCAGCTCGTTGTCGGCACTACGTATTGATTCTGCTATCCGGGG
>JALVPN010000194.1:6456-9411 GCA_027031765.1 Promethearchaeota archaeon
GTATTGCACTCGACACTGCGTCCTCGACTGCTGGCGAGCTGCGGATGTCCAACGGTGCCACTGCATAGAGCACCTTCCATGGGGCCTCTGACTCCCGGATGACATCAACGACCGCATCGTGGACAGCGGGGTATGCGAAGTCGACCGCGCAACCACGGGCCGCCCAGACCACCCGGGCCGGCATCTCAGACCGACGTATGGCGTCAGCGACCGCAGACAGGAACTCCTCCGACCGCGTCACCTCCGGCCAACATGACAGTGCGTCCATTACGTCCCAGGGCGCGTCCGACTCGCGGAGGGCCTTGAGGACCTGTGGCTTGCGCGCCATCACTGCGTCAACGACCTCGGCAGAACGACAGAGGCCCTCCCATGTGGCAACGGCCGAGAGGACATCTACTGGCGTGGGAGAGGTCCGGACTGCATGCGCCACGGCAGAGCGGAAGGGCTGTGAGAGAGCGAGCTGCTCGTGCCCACGTACTGCCCGGACTATCTCCCATGGCCTGTCCGACTGTCGTACTGCACTGGCAATCTCTTCGATGGTGGTGGGGTCGTGGATGCTCCGTGACCACCTCTCGAGAGTTTCAGGGTCTGGGACTGGAAACTCTAACACCCGAGTCTTTGACCTACCGGACACATTTCTCTCTTTCCCGCACTGTGGGGCCATGACCAGCGAGATGTGGACCCGGGCCCGTCATATGACTCCGGCAACACCTGGGACGGGCGGTGGCCCGTGTCGACGCAATGCATGTCCGTGGCGCTGCGGCCATCGCACAGAAGACCACCTGTTGGGTCCCGGAGCAGGCCGGGGGACACAATGGCCCATGTCAGGTGTCAGGTGTCCTCCAGTCCACGGGCACGGAGCGCGTCCCGGACAGCAGGGTGCTCCATTACGACAGGCCAGTGCTCAACCGAACGGACAACGCGCTGCGGGTCTGGTGCATAGCGTATGGGCCTCGCAACCATGGGCCCACACTCCGCAGCCGCGCTCTGGACAGTATCGGAGGCCCTTGCCTCGGGCCACTCGGACAGCACCTCAAGCACCCACCATGGTTCAGTGCATGACCCGAGTACACTGACGACTGCGTCTAGGATATCCCTGGAACTGCGCAGTTGTGGCCACCCTGAGACCCCCTCCAGGACAGCCCATGGGGCCCGGGACTCGAGCAGTGCGTGGGCTATGGTCGGTGCAGACTGCTCGACTGCCGAAACGATAGCTCCGGAGGCGTGTACCTCTGACCACTCAGACATTGCCTCCATGACCACCCACGGCTCCTCTGACCGTTTGAGCGACTCGGCAAGGCCCTCAAGGACAGCTGGCGAACGGCGTAGCTCCGGCCACGCAAGTACCGCCCGTGCCAACAGCCATGTCCCCTCTGTGCGATGGGCGAGCTTGGCAGCCCGTTTGACGCTCGCGGCCACGGCCTCGTGCACAGCCTCCATTTCCGGGATGTCCTGCCAGCCACTGGCAGCAGCAAGGGCCCCCAGGTATTCCTCATGGCCCCTGAGGGCCTGTATGATGCGTGACGTGCTCTCGGCCACTGCACTGATGACCTCGGGTGAGCGTCTGAGCTCCGGCCACATGGACGCTATGAACATCGGCGCCCACGGTTCTTCTGCCTCCCAGATCATGTCCGCAATACGTGGTGCACTGTCAGCGACCGCAGAGAGGGCCTCCGTGGACTCCTTCAGCTCAGGCCACATTGACACGGTATACCAGAAGTCCATATCGTCCGTTTCTCGGAGGATTCCCGCGACCGCAGAGATGACACCTGCGTGCGCACGCACATCTGGCCAGTCAAAGAGGTGCTCCGCAACATACGTGCCCTCCTCGGGGTCTCGGACAGCGTGTGCTATCGCGTCCAGGACAGCTTCAGACCAGCGCACTTCCGGCCAGTCCGCTATCACCTCGAGCACATCCTCCAGGTCTTCGGAGGCCTTACGCATCTGGCGGGCAATCTGCGGTACGACACCGGGCAGAGCCGCGAGCACCGTTCCAGACCAGCGGAGCTCCGGGTACTCCGAGACCCCCTGCAGTATCCTCCACGGATAGTCGGACGCCTGTATACCGCCTGCTAAGTAGTGGACACACCTCTGCACGGCAGCAACAAATGCTCCCGAGGCCCTCAGTCCGGACCACCCGGACACCATTCTCAGTATCCCCCACGGGTCTGGGGTGTGTCCAATGGCGTAGGCTACAGCATCCATGACCTCTTCGGCCTCACGCAGCCCCGGCCATCTCTGCACCGCGTTCAGTACGCGCCCCAGGCCCCCGCCCCCACGGCGTATCTCCGCTGCCGCACGGGGCGCAACATCAGCAGCAGCAGCCTTCACGGCCTCCGAGTCGGATATCGGCAGCCAGCTCACAATGTAGAGCAGCTCCCACGGTTCTGCACACTCGCGGATGGCATGTACTACTGCGTCGTGGAGTGCCGGGTGACTGAAGTCAACCGAGCAGTCGGACGCCTCCCAGACCACGTACGATGGCATCGGAGAGGTGCGGATGGCGTCTGCAAGGGCTGCGATGAACTCCCCGGACTCCGCAATCTCAGGCCAGTATAGTGAGATGAAACGCACGACTGTCCAGGGTGTCCTGGACTCACGGAGGAAACGTACTATTTTGGCATGGTGTTGCGACAGGCCTGACAGTGTAGGCCACATCATCAGCGCCTCCAGTATCTCCCACGGCTCTTCGGAGGCCTCCATCGCACGGACAGACCGGGACATGCTCCTTGCAAGGGCAGATTCCACCTCGTCGTCGGCCGCAAGGTCGCACCACTCTGCCAGCAGGAAGTACATCCGCCATGGCTCACTGGAGTTGCGCAGCGCATCGGCAACAGCGGCACAGAATACCTGTGACTCGGCCAGCCCCTCGAAGGCCTGCACAGCCTCAAGTATGTCCCAGGGGGCATCAGACTCTCGCACCGCGGCCGCAATCTCATCGATGGTGTCCGGATC
>JALVPN010000195.1 GCA_027031765.1 Promethearchaeota archaeon
TGCTACTCGTTGGAAGACCGCATCTGGAGGCGTACCCTGTGGCTTCCCAGTGGGCGCATCGTTCTCATGACCCGCCGGGGCGCCATCTTGACGACTTCTTCGCATTGTCCCACACGTACCTGGACAACATCCCCAGCTGGGAGACCAGGGCTGTGTTCTCAGTCCACCCACACACTGACAGGTCAGCCTCTCCAAACAGTGCCTGTTTCTCATCCACTACAAGACTGAGCCCCGGCACGCTGCTGGTGTGACGTTGTTCCACCCGTCTGTGGACTCGCTCACCGCTGCTGCCGGTCGTCACCACTCGTACCGTGACTCCTCTCTCTGCCGCTCTCTGCAATGAGGCAAGCACATCCTCCCCCAGGGCGCCCAGACCATGACATACCATGTAGACCATGCTCTGTGCTACACTGACCATGCGGACAAGCTGCGCAGCCGACCGACTGCGACCGTGTAGCGTGATGACGAGCCCCTCGGCCTGAGGTGACACAGATGTCTCGCGTTGTAGTGTTTCCAGTGCCTCAACAAGTGCCTGTACCCGCTCAGAGAGCATCTCCTCCAGCTGCTCTAGGGGCACGAGCCTGTACCTCCGCGGCCTGCCGCTCTCAAGGACGACCAGGCCCTTTGCCCTCAACCTCTCAAGCGTGGGGTACACGCTCGCCCGGTGAGCTCCCGTCTTTGACGATATGTCCGATGCACTCGCGGTGCCCATCTGACCGAGCGCGACAATCACGCTACGTTCAAGTACACTGAACCCCAGCTGCTTCAGGATGGTCGAGGCCCGGACTACTGCGGCGACTGACATCGGACATGTGTTGCCCACCTGCGTTATGAACGTGTGTATGACCCGTGACACGTCACGTCCACGTTTCGAAGAACGTTGTCACAATAGCGACTACTACCGGTGGCTGGCGGTAGGGCCTGTCACCAATGTAGTAGCAAAAGCAACTACACTTGCGGATACGCAGACGTGGTTGTGAGAACCTTTGTCTGGTTGTCGACTACATTTACGGTCCTTTGAGCATTGGTGCCTCGGCGTGCGAGTAGCAGGTGCATGGTGGCGCCCGGCATATCCGTCCTGTCACAAGACCCTGTAGCCATTTGGCGCCCTGCGTTCTGGCTGGAGTAGTATGACCCCGCCATCTCCCAGTACTACGCCGAGCACCAGGCACTCGGACATGAAGTTGGCAATCTGCTTGGGTGGGAAGTTCACCACGGCGACGACCTGTCGGTCAATGAGGTCGTCCTTGGCGTAGAGTCTGGTGATCTGGGCGCTGGACTTCTTGATACCGAGCTCACCAAAGTCTATCCAGAGCTTGTACGCGGGTTTCTTGGCCTCGGGGAAGTCCTCGACCCTGACCACCGTGCCGACACGGATGTCCACTCTCTCAAAGTCGTCCCACGTTATGTGTTCCATGACCGTTGGAGCTCAAATCCATCTTATGAAGGAAGCGGCATCCTAGCAATGGTGTGCTGTGCGTTGGTGCCACGCCCGTAGACTCTCAGTCCACTTCTCAGGACTGACCCATCCAACAGTGTTGAGTCCGCTACGGCTAGACTGCCATCTTGATGCTCCTAGCATGCTGGCGCTGCTCACGCGCGGACCGGGCCTGCCTCCGCAGACGTCTACTCTTCTTCCAGGTCGTACTCCTCGTGAGTACGCGGTACTGGAATCCTGACGACCTCAATGTGGGCAGAGGTCGCATACCTCTCCACTTCCGCGTCGCACCTGAACGTCAGGTACTTGACAATTGGTGTTTCCAGTTCCTCAACAGTGCGCAGGTACTCCAGCTTCTTGACCAGCAGATCAATGTCATGCGTGGTGAGTTCGTTGGCGAACTCTATCACGAGTGGCGGGTCGATTGACAGCACCTGTATCTCGACGGGAGTCCCTTTCTCGAAGACTCGTCCCTCTCTGTCAAAGCACCAGTAATGGATTCCTCTCGCACCATGCTCCTTCAGTATCCTCATGATTGCCGCATCCGCAGCAGCCTCAGTTTCGCTTCTATAGATTCTTGTCTGAGCTTGCACTCGCTCTATCAGTCTGCGCAGTCCCATCCTAATCGACTCCATTGTTTCTGTTAGCACGTCAAACCGCCTGTCAAGTTTCCTGAATAGTAGATCGGATCGTTTCTCAAACTCACGGTGGTCCTCAGTCAGGCTGGCAACGGTTTCGGTCAGTTGCGGGAGTCTGGTCTCAGTCCTCTCTTGGGCCTCGGTGAGCTGGGCGACCGCGCCTCCCAGAGTGTCAACGCTCTGACGGTGAGTGCGCATTTCTCCGTCTCTTGTATCTAGGTCTGTCTTCACATGCTCTACGAAGGCCACCACATGCTTGACAAACTCCTCAATTGCACCTACTAGGGACAGCAGCACATCACGGAGGGTCGGGTCCTCGACTGTATCCTCAATCTTCTCCTTTGCCTTCCTCAGGCTGTCCAGAGGACTCGGTCTGGAGGCGTCTTCCGCATCATGCAAGTTGTTGTCCTCCTCCGCGGTCAACCCGTGGAAGGCACTGCTGACGGCTCTTTCCAGTTTCGCTTTATTGTCCTTTGGGTGGTGCGCCCGTGCATATGGTTTCCCCTCCACGAGTCGCTGCATGCCCTGTTGTATCCTGACCAAACATATCGGCATGTCCTGAACACTTGCTTGCAGGCCATATTGTCCCCTATGATGGCGCTGCGGGCCTGGGGCAGGTGACCAAATGTGGTATTCCATGAGGAGCGTTGCCTGTGTTGTGAGGACGACGCGCCATCGCACACAGGTCGCAGTACGATGGGAGTGTGGGTGGATTTGCCTATCAGTGCGCCTACCTGAAGTGTCGCGCGACAAGCTCGGCGGCCGGGCTGAAGACGCGGGGGTTCCCTTCCCACTCTGTTATGAGGCGGCCGAAGAAGCGCTCGAACTCGTCGAGGAAGTCCTGTAGCCTCCGCCGTATCTCCTTGAGTTCCTCAAGGGCCATGAGGGCTACGATGACATCGCGGCCCTCCTCAATCAGTATCGAGTACCCTTCCTGCTGGATGACTTTCATCTTCGTTTCGCGCCTTGAGATCTCCCGGACCAGCTCGGTTATCCCTGATATCGCGCCGCTGATGAGCATCTCCTCAGGGCGTGACCGCGCAGCACCGGCCCTTGTGAGG
>JALVPN010000196.1 GCA_027031765.1 Promethearchaeota archaeon
TTGATCAAAGTGATTCTGCACAACATAGAACGCCTGAACATTCTGGAGTGTGCCGGGAGGTGACTTTTTCCACAGGGCCCGAATGGTGTCCCCTGTCGCAGGCCCTCACGCCCCTGCCCCTCACCACCCAACACCGGACACCCCGGGTACACAGTCTGCCATGTGCACCCCGGTCGTGTGAGGGACACACTCCCAGGCACGCGGCCACCCCATGCAAACACATAAATATATCGGACAGGATATATCCGTACCGTTAGTCGGCAGGCGTACAGTGTCGGGACATGGCCACGTGTTGCGTGGCCGTGGTACGGTGCACTACCAGCCAACAAGGGCCGACCGTTCGAGATGATACAGATGGGACACGAGAAGGGCCACGGGTCACACGAAGAGATGGGACACGAGAAGGGCCACGAGAAGGGCCACGGTGCTGGTCACCATGAGATGATGGCGCGTGACTTCCGCAAGCGCTTTGTTGTATCGATGTTGCTCACGCCGCCGGTAGTGCTCCTGTCGCCGCTTGTGCGGACGCTGCTGCACCTTGAGTTCATGAGCTTCTATGGGGACATGTATGTCCTGTTTGCGCTGTCGACGGTGGTCTACCTGTATGGTGGATATCCATTCCTCACCGGTCTTGTGGATGAGGTCAGGAAGCGGCAGCTGGGCATGATGACGCTGATTGCGGTGGCGATATCTGTCGCGTATCTGTACAGTGCGGCTGTGGTCTTTGGACTTGAGGGGACCATGTTCTTCTGGGAGCTGGTCACGCTGATTGACATCATGCTCCTCGGCCACTGGATTGAGATGCGGTCGGTTATGGGGGCGTCCCGTGCCCTTGAGGAGTTGGTCAAGCTGATGCCTACGACGGCGCACCTGGTCAGGGATGGCGGTGAGGTCGTAGAGGTTGACGTGACGGAGTTGGAACGGGGCGACCGGGTGCTGGTGAAGCCTGGTGAGCGTGTGCCGTCAGACGGTGTGGTGGTGAAGGGCCGCACGAGCATGAACGAGTCAATGATCACTGGTGAGTCTCGGCCTGTGGAGAAGTCCCCGGGTGACGAGGTCATCGGTGGTGCAATCAACGGAGATGGCAGCATTGAGGTCGAGATACGCAAGGTGGGTAGCGAGACCTATCTTGCGCAGGTCATCGACCTTGTCCGGGAGGCGCAGGAGAGCCGTTCACGCACCCAGGACATTGCGAACCGTGCTGCCTTCGTGCTGACTGTGATTGCCCTCGTAGTGGGGTCGGTCACACTGTCCGGATGGCTTGCACTGGGCCAGCCCCTTGAGTTCGGCATCGAGCGTGCGGTCACGGTCATGGTGATCACCTGTCCCCATGCACTTGGCCTCGCAGTGCCCCTGGTCGTGTCCATGTCCACCACGATTTCCGCGAAGAACGGCCTCTTGGTACGTGACCGGACTGCCTTTGAGCGGGCGCGGGAGCTACAGGCCATTGTCTTCGACAAGACTGGCACGCTCACAGAGGGGCAGTTCTCTGTGATGGAGGTCGTCCCGCTGTCCTCAATCGACAGTGAGGAACTGCTCACCATTGCGGCGTCTCTAGAGTCCC
The DNA here is from genome assembly GCA_027031765.1 of Promethearchaeota archaeon. GTDB lineage: Archaea > Asgardarchaeota > Thorarchaeia > Thorarchaeales > Thorarchaeaceae > JALVPN01. Next base: position 1,565 of record JALVPN010000196.1, read on the forward strand.
AGTCGGAACACCCTATTGCACAGGGGGTCGTGCGCGGTGCCAAGGAGCGTGGTCTGGAACTCCGGCCTGTTTCCGACTTCAGGGCGATACCCGGACGAGGTGCGGTCGGCAGGGTCGGTGGCAGGGAGGTCGCAGTGGTGAGTCCGGGCTACCTGCGTGAGAAGGGAGTCCTCCCTGAAGACGACCGGACTGCAGCCCTTGTCGAAAAGGGGCACACGGTTGTCTACGTGCTGGTTGACGACAGCCCCGTAGGGGCCCTTGCACTGGCCGATGTGATACGTCCTGAGTCGCGAGAGGCAATCGCCAAACTCAGGAGCATGGGCGTGCGGACCATGATGCTGACTGGGGACAACAGGTACGTGGCCAAATGGGTCGCCGACGAGCTGGGCCTCGACGAGTACTTTGCAGAGGTGCTCCCGCACGAGAAGTCCGAGAAAATCCGTGAGATCCAGTCGCGTGGCCTGACGGTTGCGATGGTCGGCGATGGTGTGAACGATGCCCCCGCCCTTGCCCAGGCGGACATCGGCATAGCGATTGGTGCCGGCACGGACGTTGCCGTGGAGACCGCAGACATAGTCCTCGTGCGCGACGACCCCAGAGATGCCGTTGCGATTCTCGGCCTTGCGCGTGCCACGTACCGTAAGATGGTCCAGAACCTTGTCTGGGCGACCGGGTACAATGCTGCTGCAATCCCACTGGCTGCTGGTGTGCTGTACTCAGCAGGAATACTCCTGAGCCCCGCCATCGGTGCCGTACTGATGTCGCTGAGCACGGTGATCGTGGCCATCAACGCACGTCTGCTGAGAGTCGAGAAAGAGGGCGCCACAGCAGCATGACCGGTGTCACACCATTACGTCCTTCCCACACCGCGCCTATCCCACCGGTGCCCACTCATCAGCAGACAGACAGTGGCTGGTGTGGCCTGCGTGTGGTGCCGGCCTGCATGTCAGTGTCACCGTTGACTGGGCAGCCATTGCACGCTGCCAGTCCGGTGTGTGTCTGGGCGCGTTGGACGGCCTGTGCTGTTGCTGCGTGGTGCGAAGATACATATACCATGGATGTTTCCAGTGGGAGATAGGCGCCGAGGTGAGAAGCTTGGCAGGACTGACGAAAGGCATGATTGCAGACGTCCACAGGAAGAGGGAGGTCCCCATTCCCGACGCGTTCTTTGAGAACCCCGTGGCCCGTGAGATGAAGGCCGCAATGGTCATCTACTTCGAGCGCTCGGGAGAGATCCGCATCATCCCGATGATGAAGGAGGGTGGGGCTCGTGTCAGGCTGGAGGTGGAAAAGGTCAACCCTGCACTCATGAAGACGATGACACAACTCTTCAAGAGCCAAGACTTGAAGGTGCTCTTCACTACCGGCTTCTGCTTCGAGGAGAAGCGCTGCATCTACGAGGTCTATTTCGAGACGGACAACATCCGCGACAAGGAGCGCGAGATCCGCAGGACTGTCGAGAACATTCCCGGCCTGTACGAGTGCGAGTTCGAGATACTCGAAATGGGTGTCGAGTGGTAGTCCCGGTCTGGGGGTCACAGTCCCTACGTGCTGTTTGCCCGTGATTTGCGTCGCCCCATGAGTGACAGTCGGTCAGTGCGTGTGTGCGCCCCCGGCCGGGAGTCCAGTCGGTCAGCCAGTCGGTCAGTGCGTGTGTGCGCCCGTCTGCAACTCTCAGCTGCAACGTCCACTGAATGACAGGGTGCTGGCTATCTGCTACTGCTGCTCGATAATGCGCAGCGCCACGTTCTCCTTGACATTTGTGTCCACGAGCTCCAGCTTCAGTCCGAGCAGGGCCTCAAGGTATCCTTGGAGGAAGTGTGGGGGATAGAATGGGCTCCCTATGACTATCAGGCCATTATGGAGCTTCATTGCGCCCCATCCCTGGCCCTGTAGCATCTGGAGTGCCAGGGCCCGCCCCTCAGGTGTATGTACGTCCTTGCTATGGAACAGCCGGATTGCATCAGCCACCGGTGACTGTGTCCCCGCCGTCTGGCCGAGCTCGTACTGGTCTCTGGGTGTCAGCCCTGCGAAGAACAGTGATGTCAGGCTCTCAGGTTCAAAGGCGACCCGGAACTCGTTCACGTATATCCCCCTCTCATTCCACTTGTGCACCGTGAACTCGAGGAACCACCTGACCGCGTCCTCAATTATCTGTGCCCGCGACCTGCCGACCCGGTCCCTCACGAGCTCGTCAATTCTCGCCACCAGTGACTGGCTCATTGTCACACTGATAATCTTCTTCCTGTCCTGCTCCTCCGCCAAGAGCGATTCCTCCGTAGGCTGGGTGGTCGACCATTAGTGGGTATTGAATTATAGGCGCCCGTACTAGTCCTGACATAGCCCATATTTGAATCCATAGGTGGCACGTGGTGGTCCCCGCGATGCAGGACGGCCGGACTGGGGCATTCCTGTGCCGTCGTGTGCTGCATGACGGGGCATGAGTTGTGTGGTGCGGCAGGTACTGTTACATGGCCCCAACACATTGCTGGCCCCAACACAGGACCACAGGAATGGCAAACCTTTAAGGCGTGTCCACGCTCAATGTCTGTAGGTTGGATGTCCCCCGGCCTCAGCGCCGGCGGCCAGTCGGCCGACGCTGGTGATGTGTATTAGCATGGCGTTCGCTGAACTGTGGCTTGAGATGCGTGAGAGGGACAACGCCTTTCGGGTTGCCCTCCTGGTGCCGGTGGGTTTCGCGCTCCCGGACGGCTACTCACTCGTTGAAGTCCAGCCCGACCTTCCGAAGGAGCTCTATGTGTCCCGCTGGTATCCCAGCATCTCAGAGGCCATCCAGGCCATGCGACACGCAGCCCGCTTCTGGAGCAACCGTTCCCTCCAGTTCTTGTTCTTCCGCGAGATCCGCCCCATGACTGCGGTGACGGATACGTGACCTCAGTGTGTGCTCACTCGGCACGCGTGACAACCACGCAGCACCCGACTGGGAGGGAGTGGGCCTGCACGAGCAATACCAACTGTCTGTACTTGTCTGTACGACGGGTCCTGGCGAGGGTGGCCCGGTACCCGCCGGGATACCGGGACCCCTGCACTACTCTTGGGTGTGTTGATGCGCTGTGCCACCCGTTCCACATTGGTGACGTGGAACAGTCTATGATGTGTAGTTGCCTGGCAGTGTGAAGTTCCAGTTCGGCTGGTATGGCGTCCAGTTGAGTGGGAGGCCAAGGAACCCTGGCAGGACGGCGACGACAATTCCCACGACCACGCAGGCCACGCCTATGAGGACGCTGATCGGAGTCCATGCGAAGAACTTGCCTATGAGCTCGAACAGCTTCATGATGAGGCCGCTGATGACGTACACGAACACGAAGATGATTGCCCCGATGATCAGCAGGCCCTTGAGCGAGGTCAGGAAGAGTAGTGCGTCGTAGGCCATGTCAGCGCCTGGCAGTGGTGGGTTGCTCCAGTTGTCCACGATGGGCTCGAGGACGCCGTAGATTGTGAAGACTGCAAAGGCTGCCACTGCAAGTGAGAGCAGGAGGGCCAGTGGGAACTTCGTCAGGACTCTCATGACCAGCGAGAACCCTGCCAGGATGAGGAGTCCTGCTGCCACCCATGCAAACGTGGCCGAGGTCGCAGTCGCCACGTACTTCACGTAGACGACGTAGCCCACGAGCATGTCCAACAGGCCCACAAAGAACCCGAAGTAGGTCGCAAAGTGGATGCTCCACTTCATCGGGTCACCAAGGATGGGTATCGGGTCCACCAGCCGCTCGAAGAGCCACGCTGCAGCTACGATGCCGGTCAGGATCATGACCACACCAATGACCACAGGACTCGTGAAGTAGTCCATAATCATGTTCAGGTTAAAGTCGAGGACCGTCTGCATATCCAACGCCTCTTTTCATTAGCTTACTGTCCAGTCTGGTGTCCCGACCTATAAATCATTACACGATGTGCCTGCCATGACGTGACAACACCGACTTGGGCCCCGTGGCATGTCCGGTGCTCCTGCGGGGCCATTCAGTAAAGGCGTATTCCCAGTGCGCTCGAAGCAATGACGAAGGCAGTCCAGAAGAGCAGTGCGCAGGAGACCGCCACGAGTCCGGAGCGGGTGGAGCCGACCATCCTTGCGTTCTGGAACCCGTTCACTGCAACGGTGACCAGCAACGTGACGAACAGGGGGAACAGGTCGGCGAGGCCTACGGTGGTCGGTGTCCATGTGGGCCCTGCCGCGAGCATTGACCCGATGTCGAGGAACGGGGCCAGTGATGCCATCATCCCAAGCACGGCAGCGCTCGTCAGGGTGAGGACATGTACCTTGAGCCGCTGCGCAGAGATGATAGTGTCCCGCTCTCTCGCGAGGGCTGAGCGCTTTATCAGACGTGTTGCAATCCGGACTATACTGTCACCAGCATCCATGGCCGACTCCTCGACCAGGGACTCCAGTAGCCGTAGCAAGTGTGCCACCCGTCGGCCGAGGGCCCTGTCTGCTGCAGTCTCGATGGCCTCGTGGAGGCTCAGCCCGTCCACATGGACTGCCTTGATTGCGGGGTCTATGAGCCTCCTGACCTCTGGTGCTACCATGTCGCGGACTTCGAGCAGTGCCACTTCGAGCACGTCGCCCAGGCGGAGCCGCTCACCAACGAGCATCAGGAAGTTGAGGAACTCGTCGTACTCGGCCATGAGGTCGCGCTGGGTCGGTGGCACGATGCCGGTGTCGCGTGGCAGGTCGAAGTACGTCGTGAAGGCCCTTGAGAACCGCGTCCTCAGCAGGTGGCCCATTACTAGGAAGAATGGCAGGGCGGCGACGACGAAAGGACTTGATGCCAGTCCTTGGAGTGCCAGTGCAAGCACCAGCATCAGTGGTGTGTAGGTGTTGAGGGCGGCGACCACCATGAGCCGGCTCTCAAGTTCGAGGTTCTTCTGTCGCAGTGTCATGTCAGCCTCGAAGGACTCGCCGGCAAGCAGTTGCAGCAGGTCTGTGTCGCGTTCAAGGGCTGCCAGGACTGCGGTCAGGTAGCGTCTCATGTCCCGGGACGGCTGTGCCAGCGCGAACTCGCGGATGCAGGTCTCTGGGGGCGTCCCGTCCGCAATATCTGCGAGCATCTTCTGGAAGGCCTGCGAGACCACTGGGTAGCCGGAGGAGGCCACGAGCTCGATGGCATCAAAGATGGTACCCCCGGCCTTGAACACGAGGACGAACTGTTCAAAGACGATGTCTGACACGTCGGAGAGCTGCACCCGGTAGCTGTTCATCACGGACACCGGGTATGCCAGCACCGCATAGTAGGCGAACAGGCCCGCCACGGCTGCAACAGGCACCGCAATGAGCACGTTCAGGCCCAGGAGGAACATCAGGGGCAGCGCCACAAGCACTGGGATGACGAGCGACATCAGATATGCAGCACCGTATACCCCTTCGGGGTCGACCTCCATCATCGGTCGGAGGAACCGCGTCGCCCTCTCAAGGTCATGGTTCTCCCGTGACGCCACCAGGCGTTCCATCAGCGGCACACGCCGACCGGCGCGGCAGAGCTGTTCGTAGATCAATACGGTGTCCTCAGGGCCACAGTCGTCCTCGGTCCTCTTAAATGGCCCGCCATCTAGAAGTCGGTCAACCGGGTCTGCACACTGTGCTCTCCATATACGTAGCTCGCACGGAGCCAGTGCTCCAGCGGTAGCCTGAGATGTCGTCCCACCGCCCCGAGGGCCTCCTCAAGTGAAGTGTACTTCACCGGTCCTACAGCTAGGGCGCGTCGTGCGATCTCTCTGAACCGCCAGACACCCAGCGGTACCCACTCGGTCGGGTTGACCTCAAGGAATGCGATGACACCCCCCTGCCGTCCAGCACGGGTCAGGAACTCAAGTACCGGGAGCCGGACGGCATAGTAGGCGCCCTCAATCCTCCTGGCATACGTCTTCCGTCCACGCACGCCCTCATGGTCTGAGGGCACAGTCCGGGAGTGTGGCCCGAGCCAGTGCTCGAGGACTTCGAACTGCCATTCCGAGGGGACGAAGAGCAGCACCACGGTGTTCCCGAGCGCCCTGTGGGATGCCACCATGTAGTCGTTCAGCCACGGCATCCGCACGACCCGCCTGTGCAGCTGCCGTCCGACAATGTCGTCCACCGCAGTGATGCTCCACTCCGTAGGCACGAGCCTGCGTCGTTTCCCCTCTCCTAGCAGGCCCACAGAGAACAGCCGGACGATGTGTTCCTGGCGGATGCCCTCCTCAAATAGCCGGACGACACCAGCACCGGCCCCGAGGTCGGTGTCGGAGGTGACCCTGTCCACAGGCCGGGGGACCCGTGGGTTGTCCTCAAGGTGGAACCTCTCCAGCGGGGCGGACGGCCCCACCGGCAGGAGCCCACGTGTGATGACCGTTGTGAAAGTCGGTCGTCGTAGCAGTTGTGCCTCCGCCTCCACGGGGCTCTCTGATAGCGTCATCGTCTGGGCCTCTGCGAGCTCACGTGGCGGGTCTCTGGCCGCTATCACTGGGAGCGCCTGCTTTGTCCTGACGAGGCTGAACCTGAGGCGCATAATCTCGTCGATGGTCCTGTCTATCCACAGGTCTGGCCGTTCCATCTCCGCGGCTGCGGGTGTTTTCACTGGGGGCACCAGCGGGCCTGCAAGCACTCGCGGGTACCCACTGCTGCCGACGAACACTGCTGGTGGCGAGGCCCCTTCAAGGCTCAGCCCCCTCACGGCGCGTCCGATATCCGCAAGGGCCCGGGCCCGCATCAGGAGTGGACATGGGGCAATCCCACAGAGATGACGGTGGCCCATGCACCGGGCGCACACATCATCGCTGTACGCAGGCCGCCCCTGCGAATGGTCGAGCCGTGTCTGTCCCATCTCTGTCACTCCTGGGAGCCGCAGCACCGCACGTACACTCGGCACATCACTATTTTATGTCTGCGATGGACGGCCACCACCACGGGTGCACTGGTCCACAGCAGGAAGTGTCAACCACGGCACCCACGGCCTGTGCATCGACAAGGTAAATAGGGGACGGGCGTTGAACCTGAATGGTGCATACAGCCATCAAACAGAGTGCCGGGCCCGTAGCCCGTGGCGCCACATATAGTGCACACTGGAGCATCTATGGCCCGACGCATGCGCGTCATCTGAGGTAAGACTGATGGAAAAGAAACGAGCACTGTACTTGACCGCTATACTGTGTATAGTCATTGTACTGGTATCTGGTGTGAGCTTGGCAGGTCTGACACTCATCCGTGACCAGCACACTCTGTTGCTGAGTGATGGGAACAGCAGTACAATTGCTGCGACCGCCGAACTTGAAGGTGGTCACGACTACACAGTCCGAGTCGACATTGTGAACACTGGCGCGTTCGTTTCCCATGCAAGCGGAGAGGTCTTCATCTATGTGAACGACTCGCTCGTGCTGCACAAGGTGATGAACGATACCGCCATATCTTTTGGGCGTCGGGGCACGAGTACCCGTGCTGACGCCTATGTACAGTACGACTTCACTGCTGTACACAACACTACGGTGCGTGTCATCGGCCGCATGGATCAAGGGAGCACATGGTCTGTGCGTGCCTTCCAGGACCTCAGCCCATGGCACAGCACTGCCATTGCCGTATCGGGGGTGGTGCTTGGAGCTTCTGGGGTTGTTGGTGTTTCTGCTGGCGCTATCTATTATGTCATGTCGAGGCATGCAAAGGCGGGGGCCACTGACCAGGAGCGGTCGGAGGGTGCGGACACCACTCCCGCCACCAGTGATGAGGAGTCCCTCAGTCTGTCGGAGATGGCGGATACCGAGTGACAGGTCGACAGTGCTGCCCATAGTGGCCTGCAGTACCGTGGCCATGTGCAGCTGGTAACTCCCGGCCATCGTGTCCCGTATTGCTCGGCCAACCGCGAGTGGTCGCTCGTGAGGAGTGACGTGTCGACCCCGTGCAGACCTGACTGGCAGGTGAAACAGTGACAACACGCAGGGAAGAGATTGAGGGGCTCCTCATGGAGACCGACCGGCCACTCACCGTGCAGGAGATATGCATGGCCCTCCACATCCGTGAGCGTGCCCTCGTGTACGAGGACCTTGGACACATTGCACGTTCTGTCAGGCGCACCGGGAAACGACTCAGAGTCGTCCCTCCCAGGTGCGGCCGCTGTGGCTACGTGTTCCGTGGACGCCAGAGCATGAAACGGCCATCACGCTGTCCGAAGTGCAAGTCGGAGTGGCTACTGCCGGCTGCATTCATGGTAAGGTGAGTGTAGTCCCAAGGTCAGTCACCGACCTGCCGGGCACCACCCGGTCAACAGTACTCCCGTGACTCTGTGGGGTGGGACACACCTGCGCCGCCTACCCAACTAGGCTAGGTCCGGCCATATGGTCCCGCGGTGTGGTGACCGGGCGTGCAGTGCTATTCGTCGAACCTGACCACACGTCTCGCACCGCCCTCCCCGATGTCGTGGCGGATGTGCTCCACGCGGCTCACAACGAAGTCGGTCAGTCCATAGTCTGCCTCTTCCACGAAACCGTGTATGATTACACGCATGCCCACCCGTGGTAGGAACATGCACTTCTCCATGACCTTTGCAGAGAGGTTCACACGGTAGGTCTGGCCCGACTCCTCGTCCTGCACCACGAACGATGTCACGCCGTACCACCTCCGTGCGCTGACCCTCACTGTCCTGTGTCCCCCTATCTCCTTTATCACGCCGCGCACGACAGTCAACCTCTCTGCACCTCCCATGGTGGCACCAGGCGGCCGTACCTGCCACCGCCACCAGGCACGTACCGCACACTCCCGTCCCGATATGCCTGTATCATCATGGCGACCTTCCTGTCCACCTCTGCAATCTCTCTAACGGGCGTGCTTACTAGTATCTCGGTCTCTGCACCGAAACGTGTACGCAGCGTGTCGTAGACCCTCCTGACCGACTTTGCACTACGGGACTTGACGCCCATCGCGAACGCGACGACATCAAGCAGTGGTGAGGTACGGAGGTATGGTGGTCTGTGTGGTGGTGCAGTGCTCTCCCCACAGCCGATCAGCACGGCACGGTCACGTACACCGAGCCGTAGAGCAGCACCGTCCACGGGGCACTCCACCTCACGCCTGTGAATCCTCCTGACCAGTTGCGCACATGCGTCCGGTGATGTGGTCATGAAGTAGATGTTCTCGTCGTCGTAGTGTTTCTCGTGGGGCGTGCTGTCCATGACCACTGTGCGCCTACATGACGGGCAGAACGACAGGTAGTACTTGCCCAGACGCGGGTCGAGCCCGACATTCAGTACTGGCCGTCTGCCGGCCTGGCGTCTGAGCCCCCTAGCGACCTCGTGGAACGACGGCCCCTCGAGCTCGAAGACCACGAACTCGCGTCCCAGCCTGTCCGGCGTTGGGGAGTGGGCGTCGCTGAAGGACACATACGTCAGCGGTCTCAGCTCGGGGATGTGGTCAGCGGTCTCGCTGTCTGCTGACAGCCCGAGTTCAAGAAAGTGTATCTGCTGCGTCTCATCGCCATAGCACTCGCGGAGCGACGAGTACCGCCCCTCCCTGAAGAGCGACCTGAATGGGGTGAATGCGTGGGCGGGACCAATCATGCCCCCGGCATCGCGTACACACCCGGCAAGCTCCTCCCCACGTAGCGACACGCGCGGCCTCCCGCCCCACTCACTGTCGATGTCCGGGGAGTGCGGTGCCAGCAGTTGTCGGAGTGTTCCCACCGCCTCGAAGTCTGGCAGGAGCACAAGGTGGTGGACTGCGTCCCTGTCCTCGACCTCAACGGTCAGGATGAATGCCACATCGCCGTACAGGAGGACTCCGTCCCCTGTCTTGGTGAGGCGGTGCTCCAGGTGGTCGAGCCACTGCGGCTGTGTTGCGTCGCCTGTCCCAACAATGTCAAGGCCCTTTGCAGTAGCGCCTGCGGCGATGTGCGGGATGTCCATCCGCTTGCTCACGCCAATGGAGTGCCGGGAGTGGACGTGCAGGTCAACGCAGTAGCGCCTCACGGGGGACGCCTCAGATGTCTATCACGACCTTTGTCACTGTCGGGTCGGACGCCTTCTCAAACGCCTTGACCCCCTCATCAAGGCCGAAGCTCGCGCTCACGATCTGACGCACCTCGATGCGTCCTTTTGACAGCATCCCGAGTGCCTCGTCGTACGGGCCGCCCCGCACGCCCCACAACACTATCTCCCGCCCAATCACCTCTGCCGAGTCCATTGGCAGGGCGTAGGTATGGAAGCCGTTCAGCACAATCGTGCCGCCGTTACGGACTGCCTCCAGCGATGCGTTCATCCCGAGGTGTGAACCGAGGGTGTTGACCACGACCCTGCAGCCGACGCCGTCCGCTATGTCGAAGATCCTGCGCATCCAGCCGACGCGCTCCATGGGGATGACGTTCGTGAGGCCAATCTTCTTGGCCGTCCCGAGCCTGTACTTGTTGGAGTCCACAATGTAGACCTGAGCACCGAAGGCATCGTAGACCTGCGCTGTGAGGAGTCCCTCCTCCTTGCACCCGACTATGAGTACGGGCTCGTCCTCTTGGGCCGGGACGTTCTCTGCTATGGCAATGGCACAGGCGAGCGGTGTCATGAAAGTGGCCGCCTTGCTGTCGACCCCCTCGGGGAGGACGTGCACCGCCTCCGCCGGCACCGAGACGTACTCAGCAAGGCCTCCGTCCCGGTCAACACCGAGCGTCCTCCGTTTCCTGCACAGGTGCATCTTCCCGTCCGTACAGTACCAGCATGTCCCGCAGCCGATATCGCCCTGAGTGGCGACTGGCGTGCCGGGTGTGAGTGATGGGTCTGTGCTCTCATGGACAACCCCCGCGACCTGGTGCCCCGGTACGACGGGCTGTTCCACCTTCAGTCTGCCGTCCCAGACCGCAATGTCTGTGGCTGATATTCCCACCGAGCGCACCTCTATGCGCACCTCGCCCGGCAGGAGTGGCGGCATCGGGGTGTCCGCGAGGCGCAGGCCATCAGGTGTCAGGACAAGCGACTGCATCAGCATGACTCCTCCGGCTCTAACAGCGATGGCATATCGCCCGCCTGTGCATAAACCCTTCGCTCCGGCCGTCCTACGGGGGCTTCTGGGCGGTCGTGTGGGCCACTCGCCGCACACCCGGGAGCAAGTGGCAGTCTGGACGGGTGTGGGAGCATGTCGTCAGGCGGCGGTGGGGCGGGTACGCCTGACATCTCTACACAAGCCCCGTGGTAGTCTGCTGAGGTATGACTTATCAGAAGTGCACATGCTGTCTTGCCAAGAGGGAGCCCCTACGATGTTACGACTCGGCATCGAGTTCGTCCCAGACCGGCCTGTGAGAGAAGTCGTGGAGTGGGCAGTCCTTGCTGAACGGGCTGGTTTCGACCACATCTGGGTGACCGACCACTACAACAACCGCAACCTGTGGGCGACAATCACGGCGATTGCCCTGAACACACACAGGATCCACATCGGCCCCGGCGTGACAAACCCGTACCACACGAGCCCCGCCCTCTCCGCCTCGGCGGCCGTGACCATTGACGAGCTGACCGGTGGCCGGGCCGTTGTGGGAATGGGTGCTGGGGACAGGGTCACCCTCGATACTCTCGGACTCAAGTGGGACAGGCCTGTGACAACGGTCATCGAGGCCATCAAGGTCATCCGTGCACTCACTGACGGCGAGCGTGTGTACTTTGATGGCAGGGCCTTCAAGATGCGCGGTGCAAAGCTCGGCTTTGTCAAGAAGCAGCCCGTCCTCGATGCGGGGGGGCGGACGGTGGTCGTTGATGGGCGACCGGTACGCCGGGGGCGCAGGATCCCCATCTACGCCGGGGCACAGGGCCCACAGATGCTGGAACGGACAGCCATGGTCGCCGATGGCGTGCTCATCAATGCCAGTCATCCGGATGACATCCGTGAGGCCGTGCGACTGATACGGCGTGGTGCAAGGCGCGCGGGCCGACGGCCCGAAGAGATTGATGTGGGGGCATACACGGCGTTCAGCATTGCAGAGACCCTTGAGGACGCGTTGGCACCCTCGTTGAGGCTGATTGTTGCGTACATAGCAGCGGGCTCGCCCTCACAGGTGCTCGAACGACATGATATTGACCCGGACACCACTGACATGATCAAGCGGGCCTTGGAGCGTGGTGATTATCAGGGGGCCTCGTCGATGGTGACACCCGATATGATTGATGCGTTCTCCGTTGCGGGCACGGCCCGTGACTGTATAGACCGTGCGGTGGAGCTGGTGGGGGCTGGGATAACCCACTTTGTCGTGGGCTCACCAATCGGCCCTGACAGGCCGACTGCAATCAGGTACACTGGTGAGGCCTTCGTACCACGGCTCAGGGCCATCTACGGCGTGGAGGACGGCACTTGAACGGCGAGATGATATACAACCGGCGGCTGGGCCGGGAGGAGATTGGCAAGTGGCTCGATATGGCCGGGGCCGTGACACGTGTTGACCCGCAACTCCAGTGCGACCGGCGCCTTGTCGAGCAGTTGAACTCCCTCCCGGACGCACTCTTCTATCTCGCATCATCAGCCGGCGGGGAGAGCATAGGTGGTGCTGCCCTCTGGCGTGACCACCATGGCAAGGGAGTGGGCCTTGTGGCACTCCCCCTGCTCCCTGAGTACCGCGAGCACGCACTCACACAGGTCATGAAGACCTCTCTGCCGTGGTTCCGGACAGCGACAATCAGACATGTGGATGTGCTGGTCGACACGCGTCACCAGCCAGGTGCTGACCCGTTGCCGTTCCCCCTTGCACTGGAGCTGCCGGTATGGACGCTCGGCCCCCTGACGGACATCGGTTTTGTCCGTGTGGGTACTGTCTTCAGGTACAGTATGTTCTTGGGGCCCTCACGTCCCCCTGTTTCTGCCTCCGCCGTCAGCGACAGTGTGCACGGTCGTGCTGGGACTGACGGGGCTGTCCAACTACCTGTCCCTACCGACGCACCCGGGGCCACACAGACCCGGCTCGCGGTCAGTCTTGCCCGTGCCCACGGCTGCCTCAGAGTCCTCACGCCCGGCCGTAGCCCCGGCGCCTCTGTGGTGCTTGCTCTGTACGATGACACGCTGCAGGTCTGGACACTTGTGTCCGACCCCGATAGGACTGATGAGGTCGCTCTTGCTGATGCCATAGCGGCCCCCGTGTTGGAGCATGGGCCAAGACGTGTGGACATTGTGCTCGCAGAGGCCGTGGACACCGCTGTAGTGCGTAGTGTTGCAGAGCGGCTGGAGAGCAGGCCCGTGTCAAGTGGACTTGCACACCTGCGCAGAGTGCTCTGAGTGCGTCTCATGGGCCTGTTGATGCGTGGATATGGGATGATGCATGTATGCGGGACCTCTGACGTCTGTGCTTGCAGCTCACAGCACGGCCCCGTTGCGGACGGTCATGGTGTGCCTGTGCTGCCCCCTCTACGAGGACCAACCGTCCGGCATCAGTGGCCACAAGTCTTTTCACTGGACGCAGGCATGACTGGCGCGGTCCAATGGGCGTCTGTACACTCACAGTCCGGTCAGTCGAAACGGGGCCACACGGCGGTCATGGCCTGCTCCTCCAACACGGTGAGCTCCGTCTTGGTCTCGATGTCGGCCTCCCTGGTGTCACAACGCTCCTCTCGCACGCCCACGCTGACCACATTGGTTCACTGTCGGGGGCACGTGAGGTGGTCATGACCCGGCAGACCCTCGAGGTGCTCCGGGCCCGGAACGGCACTGTCCGACAGCCGGTCCGCACCGTGGAGTTCGGCAAGCAGTACGAGTTCGGAAATGCGACTGTGACCCCACTGAATGCGGGGCACGTACTCGGTTCGACCATGTTCTTGATTGAGCTGGGTGATGGTACCCGTGTGCTGTATACGGGCGACTTCAACACCGAAGACAGCCTGGTCCACACGGCTGCAGAGCCCGTCGAGGCGGACGTACTGATCACGGAGGCGACCTACGGCTCACCCGAGTGGGTGTTCCCCGACCGCCCCAAAGTGTATGACGCGATTGTGACGAGCGCCCGTCGTGACATCGAGGACGGCCTTGTCCCGGTGTTCCGTGCATACTCGCTCGGCAAGGCGCAGGAGGCAACAGCCCTCCTCTCACAGAACGGTACTGTCGTGGCCTCTGGAAACTTTGTCATTGACCGTGTCAACTGGGTGTACGCCCGCTACTCCCAGTCACTGTCGTGGGTCGACGTTGCCGACCGCGAGGCCCTCCGTGAGGCGCTCAGTGCTGGGTGCGCGATTGTTGCTTCTGACACGCGACACCTCTGGGCGAACCTGCAGCGACATCTGGGGCACACGACCACCCGGGCCATAGTCGGACGGGCCAAGGAGTACAGGCTCTCAGGATGGTCGCTGCATGACGGCAGTGTTCCCCATGGATTGCAGGCCCGCCCCCACGAGTATCCCCCTCGTTGGTTCCGACACGCGCAGCCCTCCGGCTTCCCACTGAGCGCCCATGCTGACTTCCACGACCTCATAGGCTTTGCCAGCGCCGTCGCGCCACGCATCGCATACTGCTTTGTCGGACCCGTGCACGAGTTTGCAGGGCACCTCGCAGGACGTGGCATCGATGCAGTGCCTGTAGGATAGGTGATGGGTCATGAGTGACTACCTGTCGGACATTGATATGGTGGTTCCTGTACATGCTGACTCCTTCTTCTCGGTCTCCAGCACGGGCGAGATCCATGAGCGCCTCTGTTTCGAGTACGTTGACCCGGAGGGGTACTACAGGCACGTGCTGAATGACGAGCCACTCTTCGCCGCTGAGGTGGAGCGTCTGGCCGACAACATGCAGTACTTCCTGGACCGCGAACGTGTCGAGATCAATGGCGTACGTGTCCGGTCGGTCGTCCGGTACTGCGACATCTTTCTCAAGGGGGACACCGACGTGGTCGGGGTGGTCTACCTGATTGACTTCTCGGGAAAGATGGCCCCCGGCCACAACCGGATAGAGACCTGGCTGGAGCGGGAGGACGCGCCATACGACTTTGAGATAATCTGGCGGTTCCCTGTGGGCACCAAGGTCGTCGGTGTCACCACTGAGCTCGAGTACGAGGTCTATGGTGGCGACCTCATGGTACTCTGGGCCTTTGAGGGCGACCACGTGGGTGGCTACGAACAGCTGGAGTTTGTACTCCCGTAGTGACAGGCCCCTTCCTTTTCCCTTCCCCACTCCTCTCCCTTCCCGTTCGTCGTGGCGCGATCCCACATGCCACGAGTGGCGCATTCCCCACCACAGTCGTAGCACCGTCCAGCCGTGGCCATGTCTTTCACCCATGCCTCCCATCACTCTCGTCCGACAGTGAGGACGCCACTTTCCAGTGGGGCTGTGTGAGGGCCGTCCTGTCCCGTGTGCCATCTGTCAGCGAGTACGCTCTGGTGCGAGTGTCCGTGCCTGTGCACCCGGGCCCATGCAGACCCATGCCTGTCTGTGACCGGAGTTGTGAGGCTGATCTGTGCAGTTGCGCATGGTGCCCTGTGACGTCAGCGCACGTGACTGATGGGTGAGAACGTAGGACTTAACAGGCCCAGTACGGTCTGACCCACGACTCCCAAATGCAGGCACTACAGGTCATCGGCATCGCAATGTTTGTCCTGGGACTGGTCCTGGTCGTATATGCCATGTTGCTGATGGTGCGCCAGCAGCTCTCCGGGCCGCCCGGAGAGGCCCCGTCCCGTACCCACGGACTGGTACTGATCGGCCCGATACCCATTGCGTTCGGGCTGTCGAGAAGGGTGCAGGTGGCAGTGCTGGTGGCGGGCTTGGCGGTACTGGCGTTCCTACTCCTTGCCGGTCACTGACTGGGGGAGCCAGCCACAGACGGGGCACTGGCCAGTCCTCTCTATTGTCTTCACCAGTCGTCCGTCGAGCAGGCACTCTGGGCATATCCCCAGTGCTCTCTTGCACACAGGACACGTGTCGCTCCTACCGAGGTCGCGGATGCAGGTTATTGTCCCACAGGAGTGGCACTTGACCGCATGTTCCTGACAGTACTCGTTCCTGCAGCGGTCACAACGTAGCTTTGCTCTTGCATGGCATATGGTACACGTCTTGGCCATTGGCTCACGTCCTGCCACAAATCGGGACACCGGACGGTTGCTACTACCAGATAAGTCTAGTGACGTGAGATGCGCGGCGCACCCGCTCCGCGCCCGGTCACTGCTGCCACTCTCTGTACCACCGGATGGCAGCACCGCTTGTGGGCTGTGGTCGTGGAGTTACCACAGTATTACCAACTCTCTTAGGCGAGTGCGGCTGTGAAGACCCCAGTGACGACTGCCATGATGTTCAGGTGCAGACAGTGCGGGCGCACACTCCATGACATCGACACTGTGCTCGGTGGTGCTTGCAGCTGTGGCTCTACTAGGTTCATCCTGGTGCCCGAGAGTAGCATTACCAGCGGCACCCCCTCGCTTGACCTGCGAGAACAGATCAGACTTGACCTACACCGTTGGCTCGACTTGAACATTGATGCCATCGATACTGACGACCTGACAGACCTCCGTGTCTCCTTCCATATTGGTCGAGTGACAGAACAGTCCACCTCCTCCAGACGAGTGACGAGTGGCCCGTGAGTGCCCGTGTTTCCGTCGGACGGCCGATATCACCCATGTCCGCTGTCACTCATGGGCGGCCCCGAGGGCCCGAGTCCAGGGGCCGCTCGATCCGGGCAATCTGTCCCTCGACCTCCTGCGTCAGGTCGACCTTGCCGACGACATCAGCAATCCTCTGTACGGCCTGCAGGTTGTGTACGAGGGTGTCCAGCCATGACAGCAGGTCTCCTGGATACGCCCACAGTTCGTACTCCTCGTGCAACAGGCGCGCAATGCCCGATGGTGTATACCCCTCCTCTCTCCGTGCCACAATCCACCTGCCGAGGGCCAGCTTTGGGTGTTCGCACTCTGGCGACAGGGGACAGCCGCAGTTGAAGAAGTCGGAGGCCCAGCGACCGAGCACCTCGAACACCCAGCCCGGGAGGCGTGCTGCACCACTGTGACGTGTCCGGAGGTCTGTGAGGTCGGCAAAGACCCCAGAGAAGAGGCGGGTCGGCATGTGTGTCTTGAAGGCTGCGTTGACCTCGCCCTGGAGTTTTGAGCTGAGGTAGACGTTCTCGAAGGGCTCCAAGAGCACGGCGATGTCGAGGACGGGCATCTCGGATGTGAGCCTGAGCACACGGAGGCCCTGGCCCGGCGTGAGGAAGGACAGTGCTGTTGCCCGGCCGAGTGCTGTCGGCCCTACAGTGCCGTCACCCACAGTCACCATTCTGGTGCGGACCAGGTGCTTCAGCGCCTCGGAAGGCGGTACCGTGGGGGACAGCATCCGCCTGTACATCCTTGCCACCTCCTTGAGGTCTGCGACCTTGGTCGAGCAGATTGTCGCCAGGACCTGTTCTGCGGAGCGTTCTAGGTCTGCAGATGGCACCACGTCCTCGACGACGCCACTCAGGAGCTCTCCCGCCACCTCGTCCTCCGTCTTGTCCTGACCGGCATGGTACTTCCTGTCCGGCTGCACGATGAGGTACACCCGCCCCCGGTCGTGCTTTCCGAGCCGTCCTGCGCGTCCGAGCATCTGTTCGAACTCCGCTATTGTGAGCCACTCCCTGCCCATGGCAAGGGACTCAAAGATGACCTGTGAGGCAGGGAAGTCGACGCCCGCCCCGAGCGCAGCCGTTGTCACGACGCAGGCGTAGCGCTGCTTGAGAAAGGCACGTTCTACGGACCTGCGCTGGGCATATGAGAGGCCCCCATGGTACACTGCAGCTGAGACCCGGTGCTCGCGCAGCCAGTCTGCCAGTTGCTGTGCGCGCCGCCTCGAGTAGGTGAACACAATGGACTGCCCACGCTTCCCGTGACTGCTCACTGCCCTGAACTCCTCCCGCACCAGGCGCATGATCAGCTCGCGTTTCTCCTCGTCTGTACGGGCCAGGACGAGGTGTCGTTCCAGTGGCACCGGCCTGCCGACATGCTCGACGAGGGTCAGTCCCAGCTCCTTTGCCAGCTGTCTGGGGCTCCCCACAGTGGCTGACAGTGCCAGCACCTGCGCCTCTGGTGCGTGGTGGCGGAGTCGTAAGAGCAGGCCGTCGAGTTCTGGCCCCCGCTCAGAGTCCGCAAGGTTCTGTATCTCGTCCACGACGATGGTGCCCACTTCGCCCAGCTGGGCCCCATCGCCCGACCGCAGGATGAAGTCCAGCGCCTCGTATGTGGCGCATATTATGTCCGACCTCGACACGTCAGTGTCCACTATTATCTTGGCCTCGTCGCCAACATCAAGGCGCGACATGCCCACCCTGATGCCGACACGCAGTCCGAGCCTGCGGTAGCGCGCCCTGAACAGTTCGTACTTCTCGTTGGTGAGGGCCACCAGTGGTGCGAGGTAGAGCATCTTGCGTCCGGCCATGGCCCGGGGCACGCCTGCAATCTCTGCCAGCAGGGTCTTCCCCGATGACGTGGACGAGACAATGAGCAACCCCTTGCCCTTGAGCAGGCCTGCTGCCACAGCCTTGCTCTGGACTGGCAGGAGCGTTTCGAGGCCCTCCGCGACCAGCAGCTCCTTGAACTCGTCCGGCAGGGCCAGCTCGTGCACTCCTATGCGCCTGACCGGGGCCTCAGCCTCAAGCGTGTCGACAAGGGTGAGGTCGGGTGCCCGGGTGGGGTCGAACCCGGGCTGGATTGTTTCAAGCAGGCGTGGCAGGGAGCGCACCCTCAGTAGCTGGCGGTCGAGCTGGGCGAGCATCCTCTTTGAGAGTGAGAGGCCCATGCTGCGGATTTCGGTGCGGAGCTCCTTCTGCGCACACGTTGTACAGAGGACATCGGTCTCTGACGTGTGGACTGCGTTCCTCTTGGTCAGGACCGTCAGCCGCAGCTCGCCTAGGCACTGGTGGCACATTGGCACCACCCGTGGTCTGGGGGCCTGTAGGCGCCTGAGGAGGTCTCGGAGGTCACCCATGAAGTCCGGGGTCTTGCCGGATGGTACCAGGATGTGGACTGCACGTCGGAGCGTCTTGTGGAACTCCTTGGGCTGGTAATAGACCGGCCTGTTGTACCTGACGAACCACGAGCGGCGGAGTTCGAGCAGACCGGATGCTTTCCGCCCGAACTCGACGCCCCCAGTGAGGTCAGCCTGTTGTCTGTCGCGTAGGGTGTCCGAGAACACCGCAGTCCGCAGAGTGAGCTCCTGACGTGTGGGCAACAGCACAAGTGTGAACGGCTGTCGGAGTCGTCTCTCTACGTCGGCTGTGGCGACTTCCACACGTCAGGCCTCAGCGCAACGAGCAGTGGTGACAGGAAAACTCTTGCGGTTGGGTAGGCCCTTCTACTCGTAGACATATGCGTCTTCGTTGGCTGCAATGGAGTCGTATGTGATGTCATACTCCTCGGCGAGGGTGTCCGGCCCGGTGGTGTCGGTCGTGCCGGCCTTCTCGACTATGATCCAGTGGCCGACGACCTCCTCGTCATCAAAACCGCTGAACCTCGCAAGGTGGGTGGCCATTATATACGAGTTGTCAGCACGAACGTACTTGCGTTTCTTGTACCAGTCGATGAGGGGGCGGTACAGCGGGGCATTCGTACCAGCCAGCAGGAACTTGGCACGCTGGACGCCTGACACATGTGACACGTGTATCTTCTGCACCATCTCGTGGTAATAGGCAGTCTTGGGTGGTGATGCCTCATGCTTGACGGTCACGAGTGGCTGTTCCGCAAGCACGTTCCCGCGTTCGACGACCATCTCTCGTATCACGGTCATTATCTCTTCGACGCGCTTCGAACCCAGTGGGTCTATGACCTCCGGGCCTATGATGTCCACAAGGGGGAGCGGTTCGTCGAGACGCAGGTCTGAAGGGTTGAACATCAGCACGGAGAGCCTCTTGAGCACATCCACGCGCCGCCCACGGCTGGTCGCGACACCCTTGAACACTCCGGGGCCGATCAGTAAAGACACGACCTCTGAGCCACGCACTACGGACCACAGCTGCCTCGACAGGATGAGTATCTTGCCACGGAGGTCAGTCCCGTGCAGCACGCCGATATCAAAGTCGTAGCCCTCAAAGTCCAGCAGCCAGAACATGGGGCCGTTGCTACTCATTGCCAGTCTCCCCGTATATGTAGTGCTCGATGAAACCGCGCAGCACGGCGACCATCGTTTCTTCCGACTCCTCCTCCGGTACGCCAGCAACCTTGACCGCAGCCTCTTCGGCCAGATGTTCCCCGTCATCGACATCTAGGTGAAACCTCTCGATCGCCTCGGCGATGCAGCTGCGCACTATGTCCGTCCTCTCATGTCCTAGGTACTTCAGCGCGCGCATCACTCGTGCGAGCCGCTCGTCCAAGTACTTTCTGCGTTCGTTTCCGATGCGCCGCCTGGCGAGGTGTATGTCGCGCTCCATGAAGTCGTATGGTGTCTTCATTTCGGGCTCTGCCATGTTGCCACGTGTGGACGCCGCACCCCGGATGACGTACCGTGTACGGTCGCCACGCCCGCTCAGTCGTGGGGCCACATGCAGGAGAAAGTGGGCCATGGCCTCCAGTGGCATTGAATCGAAGGGCGCCCCCAGGCCGTCCACCAGCCCCTGCAGCCGTTCAAGCGTCAAGTCCATGGTGGCAGAGTCCACGGCCCCACTGATCATAATGTGCAGGCGTCGGAAGAAGGCCCGCACCATGTCACGTATCTCGGTGAGCTTGCCGCGGAGTGTGTTGGGGCTCCACTTCGTCAGGGCTGTCCCGAAGACCATCATGACGTCCTCGCTCGTTGCCCCGGGGTGTTCCTTGACCCATGTCCTGATGACTGGCAGGATGACCGTCCCGGCGGTCCTGTTGCGGGCCGCCAGTACCGAGATTGCCTTCTCCACGGACGGCGGGTCCTCGTCGAGAGTCGCCTCGAGGTTTGCCAGTTCACGGGTCTTCAGCTCGATGTCCCTCACAAAGCTGCCAAAGATATGTTCCAGCCACTTGCCCTCTCCAATAGCGAACTCCATGATGTTGCCCGGGATGTTCGGCACGGCTTGGCCCACCCTTGCCCGTCGCTGGAGCTCCGCGGTCAGTCTGTCCACAGCCTCGCCCACACTCAGGATGCCCTCCAGGTCCAGCAGGTATGCCACTTGGGCGACCTGTAGCGGACAGCCGAACCTCTCCGCAATGGCACGGGCCTCGTCCATTGGGGTCCTCCGCACCCGCTCCCGGAGACTGGCGTACCGCTCCGCAAACTCACGGACGAGCCGCTGCTGGCTCCGCACTGCTAGTTTCTCAAAGTCGGGCTCAAGTAACAACTGACAACTTCCTCGATCCGCATCCGGGCTCTCAACTCAAGCCCCATGAATCAGGCTGCGTGTCTGTGAATTGACAAATATGTATTGCGTGGATGGAGTCTCGCTGTTGCCGCTGCCAGTACCTCGTCCGCCTGCACCAAGTGACGCGGCCATGCCACATTCACACCATGGGCACCCTGCACTCCTCTCCACGTGACGGCACACCCATGTTGGTGTCGTCACCTCATACTCTCTTACAGGTCCAGTCACAGGCCTCCCCTGCGCCAGAAGGTGGTGGGTGCACTTCCCACACTGCCCCGCGTGGACGGCGCTACAGCCCGGCTGCCAAGAGCATGAAGTGGATCCCGAGGCCCAGCAGTACGGAACCCAGCACGACCGCGAACAGCGCCTTGGCCTTGGAGAAGTGCCGTCCATGCTCCACGTGGACGACCAGCCAGATCAGGGCAATGATGCCGAGCACAATGAATGCAGTCCCGAAGACCGGGTACAGGGCCTCAAATACAATCTGGAGCATTACGACGACCTCTGCCGCTGACTCGGCACCGCAGTCGATATGGCTCATTTAAAGCTCTCGGTCGCTGTGGGGCCTGCTGGCCCACCCCTGTCAGTGAGCATACTCTGCGGGTGTGTGGTGTCAGGTCGTCACGTGTCGAACTCGACGAGGGCTGCACCGGAGGGCATCATATACACTGTTGCGTGTGTCGGTGCAGTGTCGGCACGCCCCTCTCTGCGACGCCCTCCTGGGGTGGTGGCCTCGCCTCCCTCCCCGCCTGTCAACCACACTGTGACCGGCCCGCTCTTGAGTACTCTGTCCCAGGTCCTACCGATTGCCGTGAGGCGCCACACCACGACAGTGTTGTCCCACGACCCGGAATAGAGGTCGGTATCGTCAACGGCAAGGGCCACCACCGAGTCTGAGTGTGCTTCAAGTGTGGTCACGTGCTCCCACGAGCCCTTCCGCCAGACCCGCACGCTACTGTCCCACGACGCCGAGTACAGGTACCTGTCGTCTGTGGCAAGGGCTGCCACATAGTTGGAGTGTCCCTCAAGTGTCGCCTCCTGCTCCCACGAGCCCTTCCGCCAGACCGATACCTTGGTGCCGGCACCCGCATACAGTGACTCCCCGTCCACCGCCAGTGCCGAGACCGCAGCAGGCCCGGGCCTGAGCTCATCGAGCTGCCACCACTCGCCACGTACCCACACTCCCACCGTACCGTCCTCGGAACCGGTGTATATGGCATGGTCGTCAACAGCCAGCGCCTGCACGGCGTCCCAGTGCCCCGCAAGGCCCGCCACATGCTCCCACGAGTGCAGACGCCACACGCTCGCGGTGGTGTCATCAGACCCGCAGTACAGGAACTCGTCGTCAACGGCCAGTGCCGTTACCGGGGCTGAGTGGGCATGGAGCGTGATGACCGGTGCACGGCTGTCACGGCCCCAGACCACCACGGTGCCGTCATCAGAGCCGGAGTACAGGTGGTCCCTGTCAACTGCGAGGGCCCGTATCCCTGCGGACTGTCCTCTGAGCACAGCGGTGCGGGCCCATGCCCCCTTCTGCCACACGGCAACGGTCTGGTCACTGGAACCGGAGTAGAGGTTGTCACCGTCCACCGCCAGGGCACACACCCATGCTGAGTGAGCACACAGGGATGTCACGTGCTCCCACGACCCCCTGCGCCACACGGCCACACCCCTGTCGTCAGACCCGGAGTAGAGGTGGTCAGCATCGACCGCGAGGGCGTTGACCGCCAGCAGGTGGGCCCTGAACCTTGCAGCTTCTTGCAGGGTGTCCCGTTGCCACACGACAATGTCCCCGAACGTGCCGGCATAGAGGTACTGGTCGTCCGCCAACAGGGCCGTGATAGTGGTGGCCCCGGTGTCCAGCACTGCGGTCTTCTCCCACGAGTCCCTGTCCCAGACGAGGACCCTGCCGTCCTCGTCCCCGCTGTACACAGCACCGCTGTCCGTTGCGATGGCCGTGACAGGCCCGCCGTTCCCCCTGAGCGTGGCGACGACGTCCCACGAGTCCCTGTTCCAGACGAGGACCCTGCCGTCCTCGTCCCCGGAGTACAGCGACTCGCCGTCCACTGCAAGGGACGACAGCAGTCCGACGCCAGCAAGCGTCGTTGCCTTGTCCCACGAGCCGCGGCACCACACTCCAACTGTGTCGTCGTCGGACTCTGCGTACAGGTATCTGTCGTCCATGGCGAGCGCGTAGACTGGGCCTGGGCTTGCCCTGAGTGTGGCCATTTCGGTCCACGGCCGGCGCGCCCATACGTGGACTGTGCCGTCCTCGCAGGCAAGGGCAAGCGAGCGGCTGTCACCAGCAAGGCGTGTGAGTGGCGACCTGTGGAGGAGGGCCATTCCTACTCGGTGGCGTTGCTTCTCCCAGAAGAGGACGCTGCCATCACTGGACGCCGATATTACGTAGTCGTTGTCCGTGTCGATGCCCACTACTGGAGCCGTGTGCCCGAGCGTCCTGCGGACAACAATACCTCTTGACCTCTGCATGTGTTCCCTCGTGTGCGTCCCCGGATGTACTTATTGGGTCTCCGGACGCGGCCGTGACACCATGCAGGGCAGGACCAGTGGTCTGGGTGAGGGGTCTGTTCAGCAGAAGAACTCGTGTTCGAGGACTCTCTCGTCACCATCAACCGTCATCCTGCGGCCAAGCCTCCCACGCCTGCCAGTTGCGCCCTCCTCAGTCTAACACGTGAATATGAATTTGGTCAGGGCCATGCGTCGCGGCAAAGCTGATCGCTAATGAACG
>JALVPN010000197.1:0-2305 GCA_027031765.1 Promethearchaeota archaeon
ACCGTACACCCTGACCTCCTCATAGTCGCCGAGCCTGTCGCCATCAGAGTCTCTGCTCAGCGGATCCGAGCCTATTGTGTACTCCTCCGCATTTGACAGGCCATCAGCATCACTGTCGTGAACCGCATCTCCTGTCGGGTCCAGGGGGTCCAGCGCATTGGAGATCTCCCATCCGTCCGGCAGGCCATCCCCGTCAGTGTCTGGCTCTCTGGGACTGGTCGACCTGACAAACTCCAGATAGTCCGAGGCGCCATCGTGGTCTGTATCGACCACTCGCGGGTCACTCCCAGCTACCAGTTCGTACGTATCGGTCAGGCCGTCACCATCGTGGTCTGTCCAGTTGCCCACAGTCCCGGCGCCACCCCTCTCCCCAATCCATGGCCACGGGTACGCATACTCGTTGACACGCCTGACACCAAAACAGAGGACGTCCCCGCCCGAACCGACCACAATCTCCTGACTACCATCTCCATCAAGGTCTGCAACCAGCGGCGACGAGAAGGCCGTCTCACCACCGAGTGGTATGGTCCACTTCTCAGCGCCGCTCCGCGCATCGCACGCACAGAGTACGTCGTCAAGTCCATGGTCAGTCCCCACAACAACATCAAGCCGGCCGTCCAGGTCTATGTCCGCAACTGCCGGAGCGGCCTTCAGGCCAATGTCAAGGCTGTGGCCCCATCTCCCGGCCCCATCAAGCGCGTCAATGCAGTACAGTGTGCCGTAGCGTTCTGGGACAAAGACCTCATGTGCTCCGTCCCCGTTAGCGTCCACGATGACCGGCGACCCCTGTGTGTAAGGAAAAGTCCCGAGCAGGGTCTTCGTCCCCGTGTCACCTTCCAGTCGGTACAGCTGTCCGGCCAGCGTTATGACGAATATCTCAACTATCCCGTCCCCATCGACATCGACAAGGCCGGGGTTCGTCCATATGACCGAGTTCCACCCCCTCAGCCGGGTCGTCCACTCCACCCTCCCTGACCCCAGGTCAAAACTACGCATCAGGTCCTCATTGGACCCTATGACCCCCTCCAGTTTGCCGTCCCCGTCAATGTCGGCCACTCCCGCCGAGGTGCAGACGATGTACGGCGTGCTGTACTTCCACCGTAACGCTCCAGTGGCCCCGTCGAGGCAGATGATCCCCTCCTCGGCACCAAAGAGGACCACCGTTTCCTCCTTGCCGTCGGTGTCGAGATGTGCAACGGCGGGGCTGGAACCAGCAATGGTCGCAAAGTACATCGAGTCGCGCGCGAGCGTCTGATACTTCCACACCAGCTCTCCTGTCTGGCCATCCAGACAGTAGAGAGCCCCGTCGCGAGCCCCGACCAGTACTTCGACCCTCCCATCACCAGTGACGTCCGCCACCGTGGGCATCGTGGTCACCCCTTCTGAGTATACTGCCTTCTCGGTTGTGAAGTTCCACAGGAGCGAGCCGTTGGCTGACAGTGCGTATACGTTTCGGTCTCCCTTGCAGCCCCCTATCAGCACCTCAAGGTCGCCATCCCCATTGATGTCCGCGGCCATAGGGGGATCCCAGAAACGGCCTCCCGCAGAGAACCGCCATTTCTCGAATGGTGCGAGTGGCGACTGTGAGCCAGCGATACTTGCGACTCCCCTTATTGCGTCGGTAGACGAGAGTGCTGGTGCCGAGCCGAGCTGGTGTGTCGGGGTCAACATGGCTGCTGCCAGGAGCAGTAATAGGGCTGGACAGACCAGCACCATGAGTTCCCCTCTGACCGCCGTGCTGTCACTCCCTGTCTTCACCCTGTCACCCCCTGTTTGTAGCCACCTCGTACTGTGTCGTTACGACCACTTCCACACTATTCTTCTCGCTCTCAACACGCGCTCCCGGATCTCTCTCTTTTCTCCAGTCTTCGTCTTCTCTTGAATCTTGTCTCCTTATCTTCTCTTTTCTCGTTTGTATTCCGGGTATTCCTCCACAGACTCCTCCAGCCTCAGCTCCAGGTCTTCCCTGATTATTTTGCGCAGAAGTCCTCTTGGAATAATCCTTGTCCCATGGACAGGAACAGTAGTCACACGCCCGTCTTCTGCCTTCAGTCGGACATGAGGCCCCTTCGTCCTGATAGGTCTAAGGCCCAAGGTACTCTAGCAGTTCCTTGCCTTTGACCACAGGAAGACTAGGCATCCCATGAAACTTCCAGTTCTATGAGTCTTATGAAGTTGTTGAGCTCCCCAACGCCTGTTTCTTCGAGGCACATTTCTACGACTTCTCTTATGTTTTCTGTTGCCTCATCAAGAGTCACTCCTAGGTGTGACAGCCCCGAAAAAGCGGGCAGCTCGCTATGTAGTA
>JALVPN010000197.1:2315-3115 GCA_027031765.1 Promethearchaeota archaeon
ATGTAGTACCCGTCTTCATCCACTTCTATCAATATGGGCAAACGCAATCTCTGCATCTCCATATCTCAATTGGATATCGCAACTCATTCATCGTAGAAACACCCAATTCTTCATCGTAAAATACTATGTCTTCATTTATAAAGACACCCAAGTTCTCATCACAAAATACTCTGTTCAATGCGTACTCCTATCGCATATCAGCACGATGGGGTTCTGGGCTGGAACCTCCATTGAAGGACTGGGCAATCTGATTCATTGTACCGATAGATGACTGTGCAGTCTGGGCATGACTGCTGCTGCGTGCCCGGGTCAATCTGTGAAGAAGACCAGTCGTCACCTCTTGTCATAGGGAATGGTCTCAATGGTCTGTTGTGAGCACGCCAAAGAACTCATACTGTGCCTCCCAGCACGAGTAGTAGAAGGACTCCAGATACTTCCGGCAACAGGGACTCACCACATGGGCGGGGTCTACCTCTTCTGTTGACGCTCGACACCTACCGATCCAATCTGACTGTCACGCTTCGGAGAGCCGACGTACTGCTCCAGTCGAGTGCGGTGGGTACGACCGAGAATGGACTTGCTCCTCACAAGGGCGAGAGAATACTGGAAACAGTGGCGCAGTCCCTTGGAGAGCATGTTGTCCCTCCAACCACCGCACTATTTCATCGCGTTCCGCTGGCCCGGAGTCGTTGGGGACGCAGGAGTCAGATACGGAATACTGGCACCACCCTTTGCTCTCAGTCTTTCTCAATAGTTAGCAACCGAACAACTCCAGTCCAGACTCTTCCAATCTCCTGTAG
>JALVPN010000198.1:0-6450 GCA_027031765.1 Promethearchaeota archaeon
AATCAAACAGTGTCCGAACATCAAGATAGTTTCCAAGTACGGTGGTACCATTGTCGTACAGGACAGGGTGCCGGGTCACCCCGACCAAGGTGCCGAGTTCGTCATATCGCTACCAGCGGCCACAGTGCCACCACAGACCCAATCCAATGCCTCACATGCCGCCCACTCAGTAGCACCGGAGGGATAGAGAACCCCCGACTGGCCGGCCCGGGCATGTCCATAGCAGCACGGGTACGCCAACAGAACACGGCACACAACAACCTACACTGGACCACGGAGGGGCTGTGCTAGTGAGCAGTACTGCAGTGCAAGACCCGGCAGTCTACCAGTGGCCCATCCCTAGCTCCGGACAAGCACGAGGTGATGTGGGGTCGGCGTGCTGGCCACCCCAAGGGCATCTGTACCCGTAGCAGAGTGGCTGGACGTATCACAGCCGGGCCACAATGACGGTGACCACTAGCTTGGCGTCCGGGCGGTGTGACAGGACGCCGCCAAAGGGCGCACCCGCCGGCTCAGACATGACCCCAGGCACACTGCTACTGATGGGTCTGCCCCTCACACTACTGTCGTGGCCTAGCCGCCGCGCCGGGCCCTGACAATCAGTACGACCATGATGACAATCACGACTACCATGCCAATGATGATGAGCCTGAGCACATTCGGGTCGTCGAAGATGTTGATGTTCGTCGTACTCGTGGTCGCAGTTGCAGTCGTCGTATTCGTGTTCGTAGTTGTGGTAGTTGTGGTCGTACCTGTTGTCGTTGTTGTTGAGGTGGTTGTTGTGGGCCCGCCGGCAGTGACGGTCACGAAGAGCGTATCACTGACGGACGCACCGCACATGGCCCAGACGGTGATGGTGACGTTGTGGGCCCCCATGCTGAGGCCATCGACAGTCACGATGATTGGGCTACCGTCCCAGTAACCGGATGTCCAGTCCGCCCCGTCGACCGTCACCTCGAACCTGTACGGACACGATGCCGAGGGCGCCCACGTGACATAGTGGCCTGTGGTCCCGGTGGGATAGGTGATGTCATCGGGATGGTCGATTTCCAGGTCACTCGCGAAGACCCGGGCGTGGTGGTCACGTACAGTCCCGGTACTGGGGATCCAGTACGCGCCAAGACCGTGATAGTCATCCCACGCGTTGCCGAGAGTGGTGCTGTTCCAGTTGCTGTACCCCATAAGGTCGTATGCATTTGCCACCGATGCGCCCGCGAAGCTGTTGCCGAAGACCGTCCAGTCCTGCGTGAAGCCGCCGAGCAGGATACAGATTGACCCGCCGCACACGGTATTGTTAGAGACGTCGCAGGCCACAGTGAATGAGCCCTCAATGCCAGGACCGGTCTCGCTGCAGACCTTGTTGCCGGATATCGTCCCGGCACTAGAGCCTATGACAGAGATGCCACCGTCATGTGACCGCCAGACCGTGCAGTCGAGGACGACGAAGCTCCCACTGAAGTGGATATTGATACCGTTCGTGCAGTCGCGGACCTCACATCCGATGACACGTGTCCCCGCCGAGTGGCACGAGAACACACCTGCTGTGCACTCCGTCATCTGTGTGCTGTAGACCGAGCAGGAGTCGCACGCTACAAGGGTGACGCCGATACCTGCCTGTTCGAAGGTGCCCCCAACGACGGTCACACCAGTACAGTTTGCAAGGATGACCTGTCCGTACTCGTCGCCCGAGACCACGGAGCCGGACTGATTCAGGAAATAGCCAAGTGGACGGCCGTTGACCGTGTTGCCGGAAGCGTACATCCGTGCATACAGCGCGTTGGTGGCTCTCAGGTGAACCCCGCTCCCCGTCATAGTGTTGTGCTGCAGCGTGCAGTCCTGGGATGAATAGATGTGCACTGCTGCATCCCAGGGACCTGACACTTGGTTGTATGACACGTTCGCCGTGGAAGATGCATATACACTGATACCATAGACCTCAGAGCCAGAGACCGAGTTGTTGAAGACCGTTGATGTAGGCGACATATACAGACGTATGCCGAACTGGTCGGCCCCGTCGATGCTACAGTTGGTGATGGTCGAGCTAGCACAGCGGTAGAGGTAGATGCCAGCGACCGTGGCCCCCGTGACCGTCGTGTTCCGGAGGCGTAGGTTGCCAGAGGTGATTGCGTAGACACCATATGGGACATTCATGAACCGCCCATTGAGCAGCTCGCAGTTCGGCGAGTCCACAATGATCACTTGGCCCGCGCCTGAGCAGTCTATCCCCACGGGCGGCAAGTCCCGGAGTACCATCAGCTCCTTTCCATTGACCGTGTTGTCGACATTGACAATCTTGTAGTCGTCCGGACTCGTACTGACAATGCGGAGTCCGCAGCCGTTGAAGGTGTTCCCAGTGAGGTTCCCGCTAGATGAAGACGACAGGTGCGCACCTGCACGAGTGCAGTCAGTAAGGGTATTCTCTTCCAGGACCACATTGTCAGAAGCTACGGTCAGAATGCCCTCCTCACAGCCCACAGTGCGGCAGCGATAGACATGCGCGGCCGGACTGTACCATATCTTGACACCACGAGTACAGTCGGTCAGCTCACAGTCCACCACTGTGACGGCAGACGAGTCCGAACACGTGATGCCAGAGTAACAACCCACAGCGCTCACCCCACTCGTAGTCACATTGTCACAATGGAGCAGCTGTACGCCGTCTGCGAGTCCTTCGAAAACACCGCCGACGACGCGGGAGTCACTACAGTTGACGAGAAGGAGCTGACCATACAGAGAGCCGTCGACGACAATGCCGGTCTGGTTGGCGATGTAGCCGATGGGCTCCCCGCTGACAGTATTGTTGTCGAACTGGCCAAAGCAGTGCGAGAGCTTCCCATTTATGTCAATGCCACCCGCTGCGAACACATTGTCCGTGATGGTCAAGCCGTCCACGGTGACCACCGAAACACTGCCGCCCTGTCCTACAGTAGTGCACTCACGTACCTGTAGGTCCCCACCACTTCTCACGTCAAGGAACATGGCACAGTACTCAGCACGACACAGTGAAATGCTGACACCGTGACAGCTGGTGAGGTATGCACCGGTGGAGCAGTTCCGCAGCCGCACATCTGTCAGCCGCAGCGAGTCGCATCCGGACGCAGCAATACCATACGGCCTACCGATAATCGTACAGTCCTCGACAACACCGTTGTCCGCCGAGGCAAGACGTATCGCTTCTGAGAACGGTTCTCCGGGGCTCTCGAAGATGCAGGAACGGATCTCAAAGTATACATCCGTCGACCTGATTGAGATGCAAGGGTCGGCCGAAACAAAGTGTAGTCCGGAGATCACGTAGGGGTCTGCAAAGGTGCCACTGCCAGGCCATCCCTGGTCGGCAAAGTCAGCGTTCGACATTATACGGATGGGTTCATGTGGCACGTAGTCCATCTGTGCGGGTCGCTCTGCGTGCATGCCACTACCTGTCAGAGTAGCTGGTAGTACGTTCGGCACGACAGACACTGCCAGCAGGACAGCAACAAGGGCAATACATGCAGGCCATTCTCTCAACATTGTTTTCCTCCATTGCTCAGATTGTACGTGCAGTAGCAGGTACTGGCCCGGCCCACCACAACGAGTGGGGGCCACACCGGTCCCATACCACAGGCACGCGGTAGTACGCAGCGGCCCACCACTGCACACACAGCCCTAGTGAGAGGCCGCCCACTTGTACAGTGGGTCAGACAGGCGTCTGACACACCACTGAACCCCCGTATGACGACTCACCGAAATAAGCGTTTGCCGTGGTGGAGGCTGGCCACAGGAAGTGAGATGACGGCTGGGCCCGAACCCCCACTGGTGTTGCACCTGACCGGGACAGCATCTGTGCCTGCGGCCCCTGTTGACAGGGCACTGCGACACAGTAATTAGGTGGCGGCAACAGGGGCACATGACCGGGGAAAACGCATGCCCGTCACTGACATGGAGACCATCGTGCGTGCAGCAGAGGTCATAGTGAGTGCCAGGCACATGGTGGCACTGACCGGCGCCGGTATCTCTCAGGAGTCGGATGTGCCGACCTTCCGGGGAAACGATGGCCTGTGGCGGCAGTACGACCCAATGGAACTGGCGACTCCAGAGGCCTTCAAGAGAGACCCGGGCCTCGTGTGGGAGTGGTACTCGTGGCGGCAGGGCCTCATTGCCAACTGCCGTCCCAACCCAGCACATACCACGCTCGCGCGGTGGGCACGTGACGGACTGCTGAAAGCACTGATTACTCAGAACGTCGACGGACTCCACGAGCGTGCAGGTTCAGAAGACGTAATCGAGGTACACGGGAACCTGTGGCGGGTGCGCTGTACGGAGTGTGACTACAGGGCCCACCTGTCAGCCCCTGCGAGCGGCGTCCCGGAGTGCCCCGAGTGTGGTGCACTGTTGAGGCCTGATGTCGTGTGGTTCGGTGAGGCACTCGACGCGGCCGTTCTGGCGCGGGTCTGGCAGGAGCTGCACCTTGCCGACGCATGCATTGTCATTGGGACATCCGCAGTGGTATACCCGGCGGCACAGTTCCCAGCCACTGTGAAGTCCCAAGGTGGTGCGGTCATAGAGGTCAATGTTGAGGAGACCCCACTCACACCCATTGCGGATGTCCACGTACGGGGCAGGGCTGGAGAGGTGCTGCCGGCCATAGACAGGGCAATTGCAGCACTCCGCGGGCAGTAGAGGTGGCTGCAGGAAACGGCGGACATGCCCGTGGTCTGGCTGCAATTGCGGGACGACAATAGATAGTATAGCGACCAGGAGCGCACACTGTCACCTATGGCGGCCAACAGGACCAGCGCCCTGTGCCTCGACCCCTGTAATCCCTTTGCCCCTGTTCTGTGACCCGGTTGGCGGTGTGTCGGACAGCCTGAGTATGCTCTGTATGACCCGTCTGGCCACGTAGAGGTACGCTACCAGGGGTGGCAACAGCACCAGTGGAGAAATGGTGGCTATCGAGTGGTAGACTGGGAACTCAAGCATGCAGGTCCTGTTGCCAGCCGACGACACCATGTCGACACGCAGGACATGCGTACCTGAGAGCACCGGCATGAACTGGGCAGCAAGGTGATACCAGTCTGGCACCCCCGTCTGCTGTACTACAACGGAGCCGTCAGGGGCGCGCACTGTGAGCGACACCTCCGTGTCCTCAGGGCCAAAGACATCAACACTCACCTGGAACACCTGGCCCGTCTGAAGACCATCGACACCGACACTGTGGATGACAGGTCTACGGGGCACCGAAGATGACACGAGGCGCTCTAGGAAGAGGAGGTTGTCGGCGCCGAGAAGCGCCCCATCGCCCATTGCGATGTCATCAACAATGGACGACGAAGACAGTACGACCACGTTGCCCACTGATGGGTCTGTCCGTGCCAGGACCGCACCTGAGGCTGGGGTGTCCGTCAAGACCAGCCCCTTGGCAGTGGTGTTATCGGTGACCTGGACCAGTGCACCCCAAGCGACATACAGGGCCCGCACCCCATCCGTCAGCTCATCAGGTACGACCGTACCACCGTGGCCCGTGCCGTACAATTCACCGTGACGCAGGTCGTAGCCAGCGCCAACGCCTGTGCGAGTGAACCGCAGCCCGTATGGTGTCAGCAGGTTGTTGAGGTCACCGGTCCACCCAGTGTATGCACCCTCATCCGGGGCCCCCGGATACGTGCCCATGACAAGCAGCGTGCCACCACTGGCCACGAAGTCCCTCACGGCATCCCACTCAGACGCCGTATGGTTCCTGGTCGAAGCGACAATCACCAGTACGTCGACGAGCTGCAGCCAGTCACCACTCATCTCATCCGTGTGGGTCTCCACCACTACATTGTCCTCTGCATAGAGCCGGGCCAGTGTGGTCCAGTAGACTGACGGCGTCAGTGGGACACCGTGGCCCATGTCGACCGCAACACGTCCACCAAACGGGTGCACCAGGAACCCAATCGGGATGCTGAGCATCACACCTGACAGGCCGACCAGGTCTAGTGCTCCAGGGTACGCAGCGTAGTCCTCTGGCCGCGCCCTCGACGGGACACAGAACGACACCTCGAAGCCCGAGTAGCCACGGTATACGTCCAGGCGGTCTTCAGAGAGATCGATGTACGGCGACGCATTGCCCCTCACCGACAGGGTGACGGCCCCGACGGGTTCTGTCGATATGACCGTCACCTCCTGCGTAAGTGAGGCGCCGTCTGGAGCACACACCCGGTCACCCACCGGCAGCGTGGGGAGCCTGCATGGTGCTGCCACCACAGTCGGCTGTACGGCACTGCTGACGAGTGCGAGCGACGCTGTCAGGTTCAGGGCCCCTGCACCCTGTTCCATCGGGTCGGCACCGGTATCATCCGCCCCGGCCATCAGCGCCACCTTGATGTCAAGTGGGGTCGCAGATGGTACGGCTTGGAGGAGGAGCGCCACAGCACCCGCCACCTGCGGCGCTGCAGAAGATGTGCCTGAGAAGAGGGTATAGTACTGGCC
>JALVPN010000198.1:6460-9311 GCA_027031765.1 Promethearchaeota archaeon
TTCCACCTGCCGGCCACAACCTCGAGGCCGGGTGCCACAACGTCCGGCTTCGGCCAGACGCCCATCGGCTCACTGTGCTCCCTGATGACCGGGCCCCTGCTACTGAACGGTGCCACCTGCTGGTCACGACCAAGGGCACCGACTGTGATCACCTGTTGTACGTTCCCGGGGTCGTCTATGCTGCCTGGCAAGGGGCCCGCGTTCCCTGCGGAGGCCACAATACAGACGCCTGCAGCGACCGCAGACGCACAGGACTCGGCCACAGGGTCGTCCATGACCATGTCTGCCCACCCCACACCGAGGCTGAGACAGACCACCTGTGCACCGTGCGCGACCGCAAAGTCGATAGCACTGGCCACAACCGCTGCGTCGCCACGCTCCTGTGAGTCGAGGGCCTTCACTATCAGTAGCCGCGCCCCGGGGGCGACCCCCGTGTAGGACCCGTTGCTTGCAGCCCCCGTCCCGGCCACGAGCCACGCCACCATTGTCC
Source organism: Promethearchaeota archaeon (assembly GCA_027031765.1). Classification (GTDB taxonomy): domain Archaea; phylum Asgardarchaeota; class Thorarchaeia; order Thorarchaeales; family Thorarchaeaceae; genus JALVPN01. The sequence goes on from JALVPN010000198.1 coordinate 6,951, forward strand.
CGTGACCGCTGTCATCGTACGCGTCAATCCCGTCGGATGGTTCCATGTCGTCCAGCCCGTTCACAAGGTCCTTGAAACCGACGAGCCGGCCCTGGAGGTCTGGGTGCGAGCCGTCCGCACCAGTGTCCACCACTGCCACGACCACACCACTCCCGTTCAGACCCGCAGGACGCAGTGACCCATGCTCCACCGTTGAGAGACACGGTGCGACCGCTGTAGGGCCGTAGGTGCTTGCCGGTTGCCAGAGTGGGCGCAGGACGAGTGTAGTCCCGGGACTGTACACAGCCATGGGGGGCGCGGCCGCACCGTCATCCACGGAGTGCAGTACCGGCGCCATGACGAGGACGAGTACAGACAGGGACATGAACAGTGCAAGGACTCGCATCAGCTTGGCGGCACCCAGCACAGGTACAAAAGTCTTCACTCCAGTACACTCGGCCAAGGGTGGGTCTGTCCGGTATGGTGTGCAGCACTCGTGCTGGTCAGTGTGTGGTGTACTCAAAGACTAGCTGGTGGCATTTTCGTCATGACTGCACATTTCACAGATGGAAAGGAAGCAAGATACTATGGGAAAGAGACTAGCGGACGGGGGCCGCCAGGCCTAGGACTCGGCACATGGGTGAGACGTCAGGTCTCCTCCTGCGTGGCACCGGTGTCAATGCATGTCGCGGCCGGAAGCAACAGGTAGACGTTCAACACCATGTGGTCGCCGGACAGTGCTTCAGGGACGTACTCCACGCTCCCGTGGAGCGCACTGACCAACAGACGGGCATAGGTCAGCTCCGTAATCTCCTGTGTCATCCCTCCAGCATACCGGAGGAGCATCCCCTCTTTTGAGGTAGCGTCCTGCGTCTGCACTCCGAGGGTGAGCCTCACTTCGTAGCAGTCCCTCCCGTGTATGTGGAGTGGTCTGGCACTGACAGACATGGACTCGAGCTGCCCGATCCGGCGGGCGGTCATTGCCACGACAATCCGGATGGCCTCGCCCAGAATGCGGTCAGAGAGCACAACACAGCCATCTGTGCCATGACCTAACTCAGGTGTCACCGGCGAGTCGGGTGAGAGGGCAGACTGTATCAGGTCGTCCAGGGCCATCCGTCTGAGAGAAGTGAGCGGCAGTGGTGTTTCTGCGCTGATGACCCCCATGCTCTCGACTAGCGACTCCGCCTGCGAGAGCTGGTTGAGGGCCTTGGAGAGGGCATCCAACCTGGCGTCTTGGGATGTTGCGCTACCGAGCAATTCGGTGAGGTCTGCCAGCTCCTTGATACTGTGTCTGAGTGGGGGGATGAGGAGAACCCGCTGGACCGTGGCCCTCTCCTCCAGCAGGGCGTGTGTCCGCACACTGTGGACATAGATGACCAGCAGGTACACTGCTCCTGATACTGTACCCCCATAGAGGACCGCCTCACTCACCCACCAGCCGACCGTCCACACTGGAAAGTTGGCCCGCAGTATTGTAGCGAGCAGCCACAACGACGACAGGACGACTGCACTCGCGTGGAAGGTCATGCGACCACCGTAGAAGCCGGCGAGCCCGAAGAGCAGGCTGAGCAGCGAGTACAGACCCACCAAGCTTGACACGAGCATCAGGGCAGGTGCCAGCTGCAGACCACTTGGAACCGCCAACACCGGGGCCAGCAGGGGCTCAAGGACCTCGGACACCATGGTCAGCAGCATGAAACCAGCACCTGCGACCGCGTACTCGGTCGGCCCCCAGACCTCTGGCTGACGTCCCCGGGGAGAGAGGGCCTGCCGGTACGCAAGTGCAAACAGAGGTGCGGTCACAAGCGAACCGAGCACGTATGGCGCACTACGCCGTCTGCCACCCCCAAATTGGAGAACCGGTGACACGGCCACCGATATCTCAGCAGCGGCCCAGAACACGAGCAGGAGGGTGATGGGACGGTGCCACGGTGCATGGGTCGTGTTCCCCCTCGTGTTGAGTATGTATGCCGTACCAGCTGCGAGGAGGAAGGCGGCCACATGTATAGAGGACGAGAGTGCGGCATTGACTAGCACCATACTGTGCGTGAGGCCGTCAACGATGAAGGTTGCAAGGAACGGCCCGACTACAAAGGCACACATCCCAACAGCTATCACATAGGCACGGGCCCGGTCGAGACCGATGCTCATCATCAGCGGATAGGTTATCGCGGTGGTGGCAGAAACCAAGGACATCCCAATGAGCCCCATGGTCAGCACCCAGAGGGCAGATGGTGACGGTAGGACTGCCATATGCAGGGCAGACGCCACGGCGAGGAGCAGGAAAGCCACGGCCAGCCCGACGGGGTCGAGTATCTGCAACTGTTGGCGCCCCCTCAGTATTACGGCCCCGGCCCCAACGAACCCGAGGACGGCAAC
>JALVPN010000199.1:0-6417 GCA_027031765.1 Promethearchaeota archaeon
CGATCATGGGAAGGCCCCCAGACCTCACGGACATCCCCAGCGGCTGCCCGTTCCACCCAAGGTGCCCGTATGCCGAAAAGAAGTGTGTAGAGGAGATACCAGAGTACAGAGAGGTGGGGCCACGCCACTGGATACGCTGCCACAACTATGAGAAGATCAGATAGACTGGTGTGCAGGAGATGTAGTTGGACGCCCACAGACATGGGGGGTCTGTGAGGAGGAGATGGTTGTGAGCGCCCACTCGGGGCGCCCACAGATGGGTGGCCTCCACCTATCTATCTCTCTATCTATCTATCGATCCATCTATCCATCTATCCATCTATCTACGTCGGGCCCACACAACGTTCTGCTCCGCAATGTCGTGGCACCCAGTGTGCCTGCACAGAGGAAATGCGTCAGTACTGGTGGCCATGCGGCCCCTGAGATGAGCATGTCCTCTCAAGCACTCCATTCTCTGCGTTTCTTGGGCGTGCCTGGTCCCACAGATGTCCTCATGCACCTCCCGGCTGTAGATGGTACGATGGAATCCCTGTACAGGGCATATATACGTCTTTTCACAGGGCCTCCACCGGCGCGAGGTTGGCGCGAAACTGCGTGCCAAGAACACTGGTGCCAGATGAGTGTAGTGGGGCGACGCCACATACTGCACGTATCAGCATCAGTGCACGGGACGGTAGGCACGGGACGCACAGACGCAGGCCATGGTGGCAAGCACCATGTCTCCCCCCGCAGACCGGGCTGCAATAGTGGGGTGTTGCAAATCACGTCCGGGACACGGGCAATCACATCAGATAGCTGGGAGGCGTCTGGCCACTTGGTAGGAAGCGTGCGGACGGACACCACATCACTGGACGGCCCGTGTGGTGTGACAGACCGGGAACACGAGCTCGAAGAGTGACTCCTGGACCGAGAAGCCAGCGGCCCGGAATGCACTCAGAGCAAACATGTCCGCCGGGGACTCACAGTGCACGTCGCGCACCCCCTGCCGGAGGAGGTAGTGCAGCAGGAGCCGGAGTGCGTCGGTGACCTCCGTCGAGGGCACCAGTACATGTGGCCTGTCCAGACGCAGCCACGCCTCGTGTGAATGTAGTCCTGACAGGAAGGCCACGAGCTGCCCACCAGATGGCAGTTGGACCAGGGCGTGTGGTACCCACCTGCTGTTGGCGCAGTCCCGCAGTTCGCCTACGGTGAGGCATGCGTGACGCAGTCCGTGGAAGGGCACAGCGGAGATGCGGGGGCGTCTACTGTCTATGACCGAGACCGCGAGGTGGCTCTCAGGTGTACGTTCCGTGGAACGAAGTAGCACGCAGCGGACGACATGGTCAATGTGATGTGGCTCGAACAGATACTCTGCCAGCACATCGTCCACAACAGGTGTCCGTCCAAAAATCCACGCACGGACACACCCCAGCCCACGTGCCCGGGACGTCCGGAGGACATGTCTGACGAGAGAGCGACCAGCACCACGCTGGCGGACTGTGAAGTCACACAGCCGGGCCCCACTGCCCCCATGCGACACCTCGTAGCGCCCCACGGCGGCTGGCCGGCCACACTGGTACTCGATGAGGAGGGAGTGCAAGTCGACCAGCCCCTTCTCTTCCAAGAGGAGGACGTCCTCCACGGTCACAGGTGACGTGGTGCACCGGACCGACGAGTTGAACACACGCACCCAGTCGCGGAGGCTGTCCCGGTCAACATGGTGGGTCTCTGCGTCTTGCAATTGTCTCGCGCGTGCGAGCTCCGATTGGTTTTTCAACTTAGCTGAGTGTCCCGACAGGCCAGCTGACAGTACAGGGGCTGTAGTCCGTTGCTCACTAGGGTCACGTTCACACGCCAACACATAGACTCCTTTGAGGAGGAACACGGAATCAGGATACGGGTCACGCCTGAGCAGGCGGCCGAACTTGAGAGGGGCGGTGCGGTCGCCCTCACCACAGACCAGGTCGACGCCGCACTTGAGGACATGGTCTCGCTGGCCGGCACCCTCAGCAACATCGTGAATGAGCATGCTGTCACGGTCCAGCCCGTAGCAATGGCGCTATTCGTGGTCAATGACAGGACGTGGGAGCTCATGAGGAAGAGGCCGGAGAACAGCGACAGGATGTTACCAATGGTGACCGTCCCGTGGTACCGTGTCGGTGCGGGGCCTGTGAGCAAGGCCAACCCACTCGGGGTTGCAGGCCACGAGTCCGCCGAGCTGCTGGCGTCCGTCAACGAGGACACTAGCACAGTGACCCTTACGACACCCCTTGGAGGTGACTTTGCCGGCTTCACAGAAGAACGCATTGCCGTCATGAGGGCCGGCATGAGGCCACTCATAACCCCCGGCGACACGGGCAGGAAAGACTTGGTGCCGCACTATGAGGCCCAGGAGGTCGCTGTCACGCTGCCAGTGGGCCGCAGTGCCGTGACAGTATACCCAGGGCCAGACCGTCAGCTCGACTACGGCTTCTGCGACCACCCGCGCGTCTTCTACGAGCAGGGCCTGGAGGTGAGGACGGGGGGCGGTAGGGTGTCCCTGAAGGTGGGGAGGCGACGGGCATACCGGCTCCGCGGGTCCGTAAGGCTGCTCCTTGGCAGACGCGCATGTGAGGACGGGGGAGGACACCTCCTCTGGCATGTCTACCTACGCGCACTGGCCAGGCTACTGGCAGGCGACAGTCCGGGCCCCCAGTAGCGGCCTGCAGGCCATGAGCGGTACGGCTAGGGCGCAAGCAGCCATACTTATAATAGGACACTGGGCAACGCGGGGTGGCGCTAGCTGGCGAGTGATAGGCGTGGAGCTCGGACTCTCATTCTTCATCACAGGCGTGATACTGCTGGCCGTGGTACTACGACGCATGGCGCGGTACAGGGGGTACGCCGAGTTCCAGAGGCAGTTTGAAGCACGGTATGACGTGTCAGGTATCGACCTGAGTGGCAACACAGAGTACACCGGCTGCTTCTCCCAGCAATGGGTGTACGACAGGATGACGCTTGCGAACACTGGTGGCATGGCACGCGCCCTCGATGCACACGTCACAGAACACACCCTAGCAGCCACCATCTGGCTGGCCCTAACACTCGGGATTGGGACGATGCTCATTGGCCTGCTCGTACTCACAGCGCTGCGAACCATTGGGATGGCCATCACGGTCTTCTTTGCAGGGGTGGTCGTCGTAATGGGGCCGAGCGGGCCAAAGGCCTCTGAAGACCTGATGCGGGCCCTCATCAAGAAGGGCATAGATGGACTTTCACGCGAGGACTACGCGTACATCCGTATCGCAAACTGGACTATTTTGAAGTGGGCAGCCGTCCAGACCATCATAGGACTCGTGCTCATCGTCGGCGCGCCAGTGGCTGACGCCTTTCCCACGGCCGTGGCCATTGCCATCAGCACCTTTGCATTCTTCCTGATCTGGGGCCCGACCATTCTCCTGCTCAACATATGGTTCCCCCTCGGACTCATCTATCTGGCACTGTCATTCCCGTTCTTCTTCTACATGCTGCCCAAGAAAATCCTGGAACTGTCCAGACGGATGAGGGGGATTGAGGAGGAAGAGGGGACAAGGCCAGCATACCACTTCTAGTCCACCGCACCTGCGACCGGTCAGAGTGGTATGGACGGTGGCCCACACTCTGTACCACCGATAGCGCCTACGATGACGTGAGCAGGCCCTAGACGACCGGCACGTACGTCAGCCCGTAGTCACAACAGTCGGGGTCACGTGTCACGTGACAAAGGCGAGCAGCGTGAAGAGGACTATGAACAGCAGCGAGTACACGGCAACAAGTAGGAGCGTCCTGCCGACCAGGGCCACCTGCCACGAACGCACGGGCCTACCCGCGGAGTCGTAACGGTCTTCATCATTGAGCGGCTGGCGGCCCATCATGCACGCGCCGACGATGAGCAGTACTGCAAACTCCAAGAGGAGGAGGTCAGAGACAGCTGCAAAGAGAGAGGCCCTCACGAAGAGGAGCACTATGACGCCAGCCACGGCAATATCGAGCACTGTCATCAGGGCCGCAATTGCCAGCGGCTCCAGCAGGTCCCGGGACGACCGGCCCACAACGGCAGCACTCTCAGGCATGGCAGACCACACTCACAGGAGGGCAAAGATGAAGGCAAGGGCGACGAGGACGACTGCGAGGATTACGAGGGGGAGGAACACTGTTTCGAGGGCTGCTATGAACAGTGCGACGTAGTCGGTGGCACTGAGCTCCAGCCCCGTGTCCTCCTCATCCTCAGCAGGCACATACTCGGACCAGTCAATCTCGTCCTCATCACGGTCGTCTTCAGAGAGCGACATCTGGGACATCACACCCTCACCACAGGTCTCGCCGGGAGTAGAGTGCCCAGAGGGGCAGGCGGAAAAGCATCACGCCTCGCCCACTGCCTGGGCATACTCCATCTGCGCGCTCCTGCCAAAGTCGAGTTCTCCTGCGTAGTGGCACGCCACCAGGTGTCCGTCACCGACATCCTTGAGCTGTGGCTCCTCGGTCCTGCACCTCTCGTCTGCGAATACGCAACGTGGGTGGAACCGGCAGCCAGAGGGCGGGTTGATTGGACTCGGGACCTCACCCTTGAGTATCTGCGCACGGCCTGCGAACCGCGGGTCAGGCACGGGCACGGCAGAGACGAGCGCGAAGGTGTAGGGGTGGAGTGTGGTCCTGAAGATGTCATGAGGTGTCAGCTCGACGATCTTACCGAGGTACATGACCGCCACCCTGTCGCTCATGTGCTTGACGACGCTCAGGTTGTGGGAGATGAACATGTACGTGAGGTGGAACTCGTCCTGCAGGTCCTTCATGAGGTTGAGGGTCTGGGCCTGCACTGACACGTCAGTACTTGATGTCGGCTCGTCCATCACGATGAACCTTGGTCTGAGGGCAAGGGCCCGGGCAATGCAGATGCGCTGCCTCTGACCGCCACTGAACTCGTGTGGGAACCTGTTCAGGTGGTCCTCGTTCAGCCCCACCTTCTGCAGCAGGTCGAGCACCATAGCACGCATCTTTGGGCCGCGGGCTATGCCGTGGACAACGAGTGGCTCGCCGACCGACTTCTTGATGGTCACACGCGGGTCGAGAGAGGCCATCGGGTCCTGGAACACAATCCCCATCTGACGGCGGATGGGCTGCAACTCTTTCCGGGACAGGTAGGTGATGTCACGGCCGTCGAAGAATATCTGTCCGGAGGTGGGGTCCAGGAGCCGCAGGATGGTCCGACCAAGGGTGGTCTTTCCACAACCGGACTCGCCCACCACGCCGAGGGTCTCGCCCCGCTTGATCTCCAGGCTCACGCCGTCAACAGCGTGGACCCGTCCAATGACCTTCCTGAACACACCACCCGTCAGTGGGAAGTGCTTCTTGAGGTCAACGGTCTTCACAAGGACATCAGGGTCCATCTCTACTTCAGTGGGAGTGTCGGACATCTCAGTTACCCTCCTTCAGGCTGCCCTGCGGGTGGTGACATGCCACCCAGTGCCCTGGCAGCAGCTCCTCAAGGTCTGGCCTCACCGTCTTGCAGATGTCGGTCGCAAAGTCGCAACGCGGGTGGAACCTGCACCCAGAGGGCGGGTGTATCAGGTTCGGTACGGAGCCACGGATCTGGTCGAGGCGCTCCTTGTTCTCGTGCAGCTTTGGTATCGACCTGAGTAGACCCAGTGTGTACGGGTGTATCGGGTCTGAGAACAGGTCCTCCGTGCTGCACGACTCCACTGTGGTGCCGGCGTACATCACATTGACCCAGTTGCAGGTCTCGGCTACGACGCCAAGGTCGTGCGTGATTATCATTATCGAGGCGCCAATCTCCTTCTTGAGGTCGTTCAGGAGGTTGAGCACCTGTGCCTGCACAGTCACGTCCAGGGCCGTGGTCGCCTCGTCGCATATGAGGATGCTCGGGTTGCAAGCGAGGGCCATGGCAATCAGCGCACGCTGGCGCATCCCGCCTGAGAGCTCGTGTGGGTACTGCATCACCACACGCTCGGGTGACGGCATCTTCACCATCGCGAGCATCTCGACGGCCCTGCGCAGTGCCACGGCCTTCTTGCGCATGCGGTCAGGCTTTGGCGGGTTGCTGCGCAGCCCCTTGAGGTAGGCAACCTTCTTCTGCAGCCGCTCGTACTCCTCAGTCCCCGGCTCCATTTCCGCAAGCTCCTGTTCAGCCTGATCAATCCTCAGCTCAAGGGCCTCTGCTGACAGGTCCTGATGGAGCATTATCACCTCGGCAATCTGTTCACCGATGCGCCATGTCGGGTTCGGGAAGGTCGCCGGGTCCTGGAACACTATTGCAAGTTTGTGACCGCGTATCTTGAGCATCGCCTTCTCTGACAGTTTGAGGATGTCAATCATACGGGTCTTACCGGTCTCCGGGTCCTTCTCAAAGAAGAGGATTTTCCCCTCCTCAATCTGACCTGGCGGTTCGACAAGCCGCAGCAC
>JALVPN010000199.1:6427-25364 GCA_027031765.1 Promethearchaeota archaeon
ACAAGCCCCATTGTGTCGCCGCGTCGCAGGTACAGCTCGACACCGTCGAGTGCCTTGACCACGCCCTCGTAGGTGTAGAAGTTGACGCGGAGACCGCTCACGCGTAGAACAAAGTCCTCAGCCACTGCTATCGCCTCCTGAGCTTCGGGTCCATGATATCCCTGATGCCGTCGCCAACGAGGTTGAAGGCAAGGGCCGTCAGCAGGATTGCCAGGCCCGGATAGAGGGAGATCCATGGGCATATCAGCAGGTAGTCCTGGCCCCGTGAGATCATCAGGCCCCACTCGGCAACACCCGCTTTCGGGCCGAAACCAATGTATGAGAGGCCCGCAGCGGTGAGCAGCACGCCACCAATGTCCATTGTGGCCTGCACAATCAGGGGCTGGATGGTGTTTGGGACTATGTGGAACAGGAGGATCCTGCTGTCGCTGGCACCGACTGACCGTGCGGCCTCGACGTACAGCTTCTCCCGTTCGGACAGCACCTGTCCACGTACGAGCCGCGCGTAGCTGGGCCACCACGTGACCATCAGCGCGATGGAGATGTTGTCCAAGCTGCGTTCACCAAGGGCCATCACAATGGCCATTGCCAGGATGAGCCCTGGGAATGCGAAGAACACGTCCGTTATGCGCATCACCAGTTCGTCCAGTTTGCCACCATAGTAGCCTGATGCAGCACCGATCAGCGTACCGAGGACGAGCGCCACAACGACAATCTGCACTGATATCCGCAGGTCGACCTGTGCACCCCACACAATCCTGCTGAATATGTCACCACCGACATCGTCTGTGCCCCAGATGTGCTTCGGGTTCGGGGCCTGATAAGAGTCCTCCCAGATACGCTGCTCGGGGCCGTATGGCGCTATGTCCGCTGCAAAGAGGGCCACCAGAGTGAAGCCGACAATAATTGCGATGCCAGCCACGACGAGTGGGCTCTTACCCACAAGGTACAGGCTGTACCGCATCTCCTTTAGCCGTGGCTTCATGTCCTCCTTGAACTCTGCCCACCAGAGGCGCCGGACGCCCGGCAGGAACAGCACCAGCAGTGCAAGTACGCAGGGTGGGATCACGTACACCGTCAGTTCCGGCACCAGCAGGAAGACGAGGATGTAGAGGACATTGGCGTAGAGCGTCCAGCTGAACGCCTGCGTGTCACCGATGACGAGGAGGTCTCCAATACGTAGCATCACGTAGGCAAGGAAGAGGACAAAGAGGCCGTGGAGGACGTACCCCGAGACATATGCAGGCATCTCAGCGACGACGCCCAGCACGCCCATCACAGACATCACAAGGTAACCGAGCACAAGCGTGCCACCGAAGACCAGGCCAGCCATGGAGAGGAGGACCATGATGGCCCGCAGGAACCGCACGGGCGCCTTCCTGAACTCCTCGACCGAGATGACACGCTCCTCGAAACCGGTCTCTACGAGTTCACTCATCCGTCACGACACCTCCTTCATCCGAACCTGATCCGCGGGTCAAGCACACCGTACACGAGGTCCACAATGAGGTTCGCCGTGACGAAGATCAGGGCCACGAGCAGTGTGAACCCGTTGATGGCTGCGATGTCAGAGTTCAGGATGGCACGCACGGCCCATCGTCCCAGTCCGGGCCAGTTGTAGATGGTCTCCGTCAGCACTGCGCCGGACATCAGCCCTCCAAATGCGAGGCCAATGACCGTCACGGTGGGGATCATTGCGTTGCGCAGTGCGTGCTTGTAGATGACAACCCTCTCTGACAGGCCCTTGGACTTGGCAAGGGTGATGTAGTCCTCTCTCAGCACCTCAAGCATGCTTGACCGCATCATCCTTGTGATTATTGCCAAGGTGAGGTAGCCGAGACAGAAACCGGGTAGTACTAGGTGCATGAGCCCGTCAGCGAACAGCTCCAGGTTCTGGTGATACACGATGGCATCGAACAGGACAAACCCTGTTACCCGGTAGTCCTTTTCGTAGTCGAACACACGCCCGTTGAGCCGGTCGCCAGATGGGAAGTGGGGCAGGCCCGCACGGTAGAGCTGGAAGTAGAGCACGTACTTGAGCATGAGGCCGAACCAGAAGATGGGCATGGACACACCGGCCAGCGAGAACACACGTGTGAAGTGGTCCACCGGCTTGTCCTTGCGGGTCGCGGACACTATCCCGAGGGGGATGCCCAGCATCACAGCAAAGACCATGGACACCATGGCCAGCTCGATTGTGGCAGGGAACTTGTCCGCTATCACTTCCAGCACGGGCATGTCACGTGCGCTGCTCATGCTCATGCCCCAGTCACCACGTAGCAGGTTCGATATGTACATGAAGTACTGTACTGGGAGCGGCTGGTCAAGCCCGTGTGCCTTCTTGATACCCGGGATTGCCGAGTCGGGGGTCCTCTCAGTGATGTACATGACCACGGGGTCACCAACAATGTATGAGAGGAACCACGTGATAGTGAGCACCCCGAAGACCACCGGGATTGCAAGCAATATTCTCCTAATGATGAAGTCCCTAAGCTTCATTCCACAGTCCTCTTCACGAGTCGCTCCGCTCAAGCCTCGCTTGCGCCTGACCGCCGAGGCCAGCGGGCGATACTTATGTCTTTAGATGCTGGTGCGAGGTGAACACCTCAAACAATGACACTCCCCCACCAATCCCATTATATTCCTTTGCAAAAGCGCCAGTCCACCCGTCCTGGACCACAGCCAGCCCCGGAGCAGAACACCAGCACAGGTCATTTGGTACGTCGCATCACAATACCGGGTCGGAAACGCCGTGCTACGACCGACCATGTCCACCAGTGAGAGCGTGTAGGGACCGTGGCAGGTCGGGGCCACGTGAGACGCGTGCCACCTGGGGGCCATTGCTGGTGCCCGTCCAGTCCATCAGACACACGAGCGCGGTAGCACTGACCCGGCAAGATGACGCAATCAGAAAGACTTTTGCGACCACGTCCCTAGAGGGACATGAGAGCAGTGTTCAATAGACATTGATGGAAACGCAATGGGGTTGCGACCAGTGACGGGTAGCACTTCGTGTGCCCAGCAGGCTGCTCCAGACTGAGAAAGAGGTGATAGGACATGCAGCTGACCTTTGACCGCACATGGCTGAAGCGTGCGGGATGGGTGGCCCTTGCAATCGGGGTGTTCGTCCTCACACCATTCGTACTCAGCGTTCTCGCCGAGGTGACTGGTGTGGTCCACTTCAGGGAAATCTACGGCCCGCTGCTGATGTGGAACGACCTGTCAGCACCTGCCTTCGTCGTCGGGTTCGTCATCATCCTTGCACTGATGACCGTGATGATGTACTTGGTCCTCCGGGCGTTCAGCCCCACGGAAGGTGCATGGTGAGGACGCGTCATAGGCCGTCGACATGCGGGACGACCCGTGTGCACCGTACTGGCTGTACGGCTGCATGTGTCTGGGCAGCGCCTGTACCGGCCAGTGTCCGGACATAGAATACCTGTGCATGGGATACCTGCTACCGGACAGCCATCGTGAGGGCCATCACAGCCTTCTGCACGTGCAGACGGCTCTCAGCGATGTCGTACACGATTGACCGCGGGCCGTCGCACACCTCATCTGTGACCTCAGCCCCCCGGTCCACTGGCCCACAGTGCATGAAGTACGCGTCGTTGGTGAGCGACATCCACTCGCTCGTGCACGTCCAGTCCTCGTGGCGGGCAGCAAGTCCTATCTCACGTTGCTTCGCAGCCTCGACCCCACGTTCCCGGGCCGTGTCGTAGAAGCCACTGGTCATCCAGTTGCGGGAGTACACAAAGTCAGCCCTGCGATACCCCTCCTCAAGGTCGTGCACAACCTCAAACCTGCCGCCTGACTCCTCGGCGTTCTCCTCGCACCACCGCATGACCTCGGGGTCAAGGTCGTACCCCTCGGGATAGGCCAGTGTCACGTCCGTCCCCAGCCGCGTGTTTATCAGGATGCTCTCCTGCACCGAGCACCATGACCTCACGAGGGCGCCCTGCGCCCACACCTGGAGCAACTTCTTGCCCCTGGGGTCACGCCCGGCATGCATCCGCATCCCCATGATGTCTGCAAGGCCTTGGCAGGGATGGAACCTGTCGTGGGCCATTGATATCACGGGCACGCTTGCCCACCGGGCATACTCCTCAAGCAGCTCGTGCCCCTGACCATAGTACTCCAGGGCGGTCTCAAGCACCCGGATGCCAATCCCACAGGCATATCGGCTCATCACGTTGGCAGCGTCCTGGACCGTCTCACCGGCCGTCTTCGCAGACTTCAGACGCATCGACCTCGGCTCAAGGAACTGTGCATGCCCACCGAGTTCGGTCGCAGCACACTCGAAGGACTGACGTGTCCGTACGGAGGGGTTGTAGAAGAACATGAAGAATGTCCGCCTGTCAAGGCAGTTGTTCAGTGGGTGGTCGAACCGCCGCGCCTTGAAGTCAAATGCGAGCTCCAGCGTCCTCTCGATCTCATCAACGGTCCAGTCCTGTGTGCATAGCAGGTCACGGTTGTACAGTGTGTTCATCGCAGTCCACAAGACGACCGCTGTGCACCACCAAGGACTTAGGTGTTTCGAAGCACACCCCGTCGCATGCGGTCATGCAGGCCGGTTGCCGCCAGCCTGAGCCGTGACGCAACCCACTCCCCAAGGCATGTCCACACATCTACATCTCAGGTACACATACCGCCCGACCCACCAACACCAACACGTGGCCGCACCCGGGCATGACCTGGACCGTACTGTGTAGGGGGGCCGGCAACATGTGGCGGCCCATGCCACCACACCGGTCACCCGCGGAGGAGCGACTCCAGCCTCACCAGCTCGTCGTTGACCTCCTTCGCCTTGACGATCAACCGGACGAGGGAGCTGCGGTACTCCACTTCACCAATCCGTCCTGCCCTCAGCGACTCGTCAAGGTCGAACCGCTGACGACGCAGCTCCTCAGAGGCGCGCCGGAGGGCCGCCTGTCGGATCTTGACGAATGCCTTTGAGGTGCTCTGACCAATACCAGTCGAAAGACCACTCATGTACGTCAGCCTCACATGTATCATTATTACATATTATCACCATATATATAGTAATCGGCGATGTCGTGGGTGGCCGCTCACTGTGGAGGAAGGCACAGCGGTCGCGCACTGTCCCTTGGTACGCAGACGGCCAGCGCTGCGACAGGGGCCACAGGACGGTCGTCACCATGCTCAATAAGCACCACTACGGTCTCATGGACCACATTGACTGTGGCAGCCGGGAGAGGGCATACTGCCAAGCGGGGCGAGGGCTGTGGAGCTCACCGGGGTACCCGGTGTGGAGTGGCAAGCATGGCATGGTGTGGTGGGGTGGTAGTAGACAGGTGGTCCGCACACACTCAGGGGTCTCAATTGGAGCTGCCAAGGACTGGCGAGTCCGACACAGCTGGCCAGGCACCGCCAAGTGGAGCTGCAACTAGCGCATTGTGAGGGCCATCACGGCCTTCTGTACGTGCAGACGGTTCTCGGCCTGGTCGAAGACCACGGACTGGGGGCCGTCAATGACGCTGTTCGTCACCTCGAAGCCCCTGTCACATGGGAGGCAGTGCATGTAGACGGCCTTTGGACCGGCAGTCCTCATCTTCTCGTCATCGCAGATCCAGTGCTTGTTCTTGTCGAAGAGCTCCTGGGACTTGTCGAGCTCGGGTGTTGGGTTCCACGGTGGGATGGAGCCGCGGCAGGTCCAGGCCTTTGGGTACACGACGTCGGCACCCTCGAACGCCTCGTCCATGTCGTAGACGATGTCGAAGCCCGAGCCGTTCTCCTCGGCGTACTGTCTGCACTTGGCAATGACCTCGTCATCGAGTTCCATGCCCTTCGGGTGGGCCAGGACCGTGTCCATGCCCATCTTTGTGGCTGCGATGACAGCGCTCTGGGGCACTGCGAGGGGCTTGTGGACGGAGGGCGAGTAGGCCCAGCTCATCACGAAACGGACACCCCGGAAGGTGCCGAACTTCTCCTTGACAGTGAGGAGGTCAGCAAGGGCCTGACACGGGTGGTACTTGTCGTCCTCCATGTTTATGACCGGTATGTCAGCCCAGTACGCAAAGTTGTTCACGATCTCATTGGCACGGCCATAGACCCAGCCCACGGGCTCACCATAGCACCGGATGGCAATGCCATGGCCCATGCGTGAGAGCACGCGCGCAACGTCTGAGACCCGCTCTGTAGAGTACGCCTTCTCGTCGCCCTCAAGGGCAGGGGCGTATATCTTGCTGGGGTCGAGGAAGTGGGCGTGACCACCCAGCTGCGTCATCCCGGCCTCGAAGGAGTTGCGGGTCCGCAGGGACTGGTTGTAGAAGATCATGAACAGCGTCTTCGTGTCCAGCAGCTTGTGTGGCTCGCCGACAGCGAACTTGCGCTTCAGGTCCAGTGCCACTTCGAGGAGCGTCTCGACCTCCTCGCGGCTGTAGTCGAGGAGGGTTATGAAGTCCCTGCCTCTGAAAGACTCCGTCTTCACCATGGTGACCACAGACCACAGCCCTACGCGGGGCGTCAGAAAAACGTATGGATGGCAACGACGACGTGGAGGATTGGCGGGGGGTCAGGACGGACGGAGTGGTGCGGACGCGTGCGGTGTACCGGGCAGGTACTGGAGCTGCAACAGCACGACAAGTAGTGCCAACACGCAGACAACAGACCTACAACAGGTTGTGACACGACCCACACAAAATGAGTTATGTAGTGGAACACTGTATGTAGGCAGTGTACGGAAGTGTTACTATATGCCTGCGGGACGGGGTGCTCTTGCAATTGCAATATTGTGTTCACTCACTCTCGTCACACCCGTTGTGATGGCAGTAGTGGACACCATGACGTGCAGGCCGCTCCAGACGGGGGATGCGGCTGTGACCGGGGACGCACCATCCGTACTGGTCAAGTGGGGGCGTCCTGTGAGTGACAAGGTGACCGCCCCCGCAGCGCTCGTGGACCTGACCGGGGACGGCGTACTGGACGTCGTCATCGGAGACCTCTCTGGCCGCCTCTACGGCTTCCGTGGCAACAATGGGGACACCCTGTGGACGCTCGACCTTGGCAGTGCCGTGACGGGACAGCCCGCAGTCGGCTGGTACCCCCTGACAGGCGGCGGTGACTCGGGGGAAAGTACGGTACCATATGTCTTCGTGCAGGCCAACAACCGTGTGTATGCAGTCTTTGGCCTCAACGGCACCACCCTGTGGGAGCATGCCCTCGCCTCCGAACAGTTCACAGCCCCTGCGGTCACAGATGTCGACGGGGACGCGTGGCCGGACATCGTGATCGGTGCACACAACGGAGGACTGCTGGCGCTCGCTGGTGCCAATGGCTCTGTGCTATGGACAAGGGACGACCTCGGCAACGTCATGTATGCACCGAGCGTAGCAGATGTGGACTGTGACGGGGACCTGGAGGTAGTGGTAGGTGCATTTGGTGGCAAGGTCTACGTGATCAGCGCCATAAACGGCACCACCGTGTGGAGCAGGGAGCCACCCGGTGACCCGGCCACGCCCATCTCGGTGGGGGACGTCAACCGTGATGGGAGGCCGGAGCTCGTGTACGGCTCCTTTGACAACCGCGTGCACGTGCTGAGTGGAGAGGACGGTTCCACGCTGTGGTTCGGGAACGCAGTGAACGACATAACAACGACGCCGGCACTTGCGGACATAGACGGTGACGGTGATGTCGAGGTCGTTGTGGGGGCAGCCAACGGGGACGACTCGTTGTACGCCTTCAACGGTGTCACGGGCGAGCGCAAGTGGAGGTACACGGCACCAGACTACAGTGTGCGTGCGGCCGCGATATGCGGCGGGAGCACCGTGCATGGGCTTGACATTGTGCTCTCGGTCGACAATACGCGGCTGACGTGCATCAATGGCACGTCTGGGGAGAGGACATGGTATCTCAACCTCAATGGGGCCCTGACGTGCGCCCCGGTCGCCGGCAACCTCGATGACGACCCGGATGTCGAGGTCGTGTTCGGCACGTACGGGAGCTATGTCTACGCGGTGGACATCGAGGGCGCCGGGTACCGTGTCTACTGGCAGGGAGAGTGTGGAGACCCGTGGTGCTCTGGGACACGTGACCTCGGGGCCATAGACCCGGACATGGACGGCCTCTCATCGTACAGCGAACAGTTCACAGGGACAGACGCCAGAGACAATGACACTGACGGGGACGGCATGCCCGATGGGTGGGAGGTGTGGCATGGCCTTGACCCCGTAGACGACGACGGGGACGCTGACCCCGACATGGACGGCCTACCGAACCGCTATGAGTACGGGAACCGGACGCTACCGGATGACCCGGACACCGATGATGACGGCATGTATGATGGCTACGAGGCAGACTATGGCCTTGACCCGTTGACCGATGATGCCCTGGAAGACCCCGACAGCGATGGGCTCATCAACCTCGTAGAGTTCGCTGCCGGGACCCGTCCTGATACCGACGACACGGACGGCGACGGCATGGACGACCTCTACGAGTACGTCTCAGGGCTTGACCCGGTGGTCGATGACAGCCTGCTCGACCTTGACGGCGACGGCCTGACGAACATCGACGAGTACTCACTCGGGACACTGGTGAACAGTAGCGACAGCGATGCGGACGGCATGCCGGACGGCTGGGAGGTCGACCATGGCCTCGACCCGTTGTCTGATGACAGGTATGACGACCCCGATGGTGACCGCCTGGCGAACCTGTGGGAGTACCTGGACGGTACGGACCCCCACGACCCCGACTCCGATGGTGACGGGATGCCTGATGGCTGGGAGGCCCTGAACGACCTCGACCCACTCACACCAGACCGACTCGCCGACCCCGACTCCGATAGTCTGACCAACATACAGGAGTACGCCCTCGGTACGCTCCCCACCGACAGCGACACGGACGGCGATGCCATGCCTGACGGCTGGGAGGTCGACCATGGCCTTGACCCGCTGTTTGGCGACGGGGCCAACGACCCTGACAGTGACGGCCTGTCCAACGTAGAGGAGTACGTTGCCGGTACGGACCCCCATGACAATGACACTGATGGTGACGGCATGCCTGACGGCTGGGAAGTGCAGCACGGCTTCAATGCGACGTACGACGACGCAGCAGCAGACCCCGACGACGATGGCCTGACCGACCTCGAGGAGTACCGGCTGGGCACCCTGCCGACTGAGGCCGACACCGACGGGGACGGCCTGCCCGATGGCTGGGAGGTACAGCACCACCTGGACCCCACGAGCCGCGACTCACACCTTGACCGGGACAACGATGGCCTCTGTGGACTCGACGAGTACGCTGCTGGTACAGACCCCGAGGACCCGGACACTGACATTGATGGCCTCCTCGATGGCACAGAGGTACGCCTGGGACAGGACCCGCTCTCACCGCGGGATGCAACTGTCGGGCTGGTGCTGCTCAACATACATGTGATAGTGACAGCATGGCTGGTGGCGGCGGGGACCATTGTCTGGCGGAGGGAGGACATCCTCGTATGGCTATGGAGGTGGAGGCGCGGCCAGACCGCCGGGTGGGACACCGACCGCATCGTGGAGTGGCTCACGGCTGACGACGACGACAGGTCAGAGGCCACCCGCGTGGTGCGGGAGGCGTATGCCCTCTGCATGGAGGGGGGCCGCCTGCTCGAGCAGTCTGACTACGGGGGCGCGAGAGATATGTTCGGCAGGGCACTGGCGACAGTGCGTCACCACTCGGGCGTCCTCGGACCCGTCCAGCCGGAGATAGTACAGTTTGTGGTCGCGGAGGCAGAGGCTGGACTCTCACTGGCCATCAGCAGGGGGCGCTAGTACGCTGGCCCGCGTCCAGCACTACGGCTCAAGACGTACCTGGACCGGTGCTTTCCACGACTGGACCAGTGCAGTGAGGTGCTCCTCAGCCCGGTCAGTACCGTAGACTGCGTGCAGGAGCCTCCGTAGACGTGGGATGTGTGGTGCCCTCAGGCGGGTGTCAGCACCGGGGTAGTGGAGCTCGTCTGCACTTTCGAAGACGGCCCGGGCGTCAAGGAATGCAGGCCTGTCGGCAGAGTGGACGCCCAGTGCCCGCAGCACACCGGTCAGTCCACCATGACGGCGCAGGAGCCGGACGCCACGTCTGGGGCCGACACCACGGATTCCCGGGTGGAAGTCGCAGCCACAGAGCACTGCGAGGTCTCTGAGGCCCTCCAGGTCCAGGCCAGTGGTGCTCATCAGCCTGGCCAGACCCGTCGATTCGACGAGTCCCCGTGACGTGTGGACGTGACGGGACACATGTGGTGCCCCGAAGAGCAGCGTGTCGACGTCATTCGAGACCGCCGTGCCCACGAGGCCGTCACGACACAGTGCAGCTGCGGCCATCTCCGCCTCCGAGGGGGCCCTCACAGTGGGGACGCCCGCTGCAGAACAGAGGTCGAGGAGGTGCTGCGCGGCAAAGTAGGTCATGACAGCAGGCGACTCGTGGAGCGTCCTCGCCAGCCCGGTGTCGTAGATGTCCGGCGAGGCGGCAAACCTGCGGTACAGTGCAGCACCGCGTGCCACGGTGGTAGCGTCCGGACGACGCTTGAGCGAGTCGGGGGGCCCGTCGAAGACGAACACGGGGGTCACGCCCAGTCGCAGGAGGCCAGTGACGAGCCTGAGGGCCACGTGGACGTGACCGGTAGGCACACGCTCGCAGTAGCGACTGGGGCGCATCATGACCGACATGCCACGGATCATGTAGTTGAACATGTCGACTGCCACCGCAGCCGGCCGGAGCGCACCAATGGGGCCCCAGTCCCACCGTACAAAGTCCCAGCCATGCACCCCCAAGTCGCTCACACCTCACGGATAGAGTGGAGACCGGTACTGTCCACACGGACGACCACTGACGGGCACTGTAGTCGTACCGGGGCCCGTTCGACCGTCACACGCACGAAGCCGGAGGCCGGGTCGACCATGTCAATGCGGACCATTGAGTCGACGGCATGCGACAGGACGTTCCCACCGACCACTCTGGACTCACCGGTCAATGGGTGCTTTGAAGAGTGGTCAGTTGCCACCATGTGGAGGCCGCTGTCGAGCAGCACGTTGCGGACAGCCTCGAGTGCACGGAACAGCCTCCGCTGCCGCCCGCGGGTACCGGGTGGCACCGACAGGTTGAGGACTCCGGTCAGACTGTCCAGCACCACCAGCGAGGCACCAGGTACACCGGCCACCCTCTGGAGGCGGTCCTCAAGGTCTGAGAGTGACAGGACGCGGCCCACGACCACCCTCTGCAACGCGCCCCGAGGACAGTCCCTGAGAAGGCTGCGCAGGAGGCGGGGCCTGCAGTTCGTCCCCGAGTCGAGGAAGATGCATGTGCCGCCAGCACGTACCGCACCACTGGCAAGCTCGTGGGCGAGTAGCGTGAGCAGCCCGCGCTCGTTGCCATGGACGAGGGTCAGCTGTCGTTCGACAATGATGGGTGCCAGCAGGGTGTTGAGCTGGTCGGGAGACAACCGGACGAGCGGCTGGCCGTGGTCACTGGCCTCGTCAAGCCGTACGCGTCCCACCGGTCTCACCCCCGCTGCTGACAGTGCCCCTCTCCACACTGACCGGGGCCTGCAGGAGACAGACATCAAGTACCCCCTCTCTTTGAAGGGGCGCGCCCGACAGCACTGCACAGTCCGCAAGGTGGACAACACAGGCCAGACCGTCACCGTGGGGACACACAACCATGCCCCGGGGCTGCTCCAGCAGCAGCCGGTCGACGGACTCGGGGTCGGTCACCAGCACGTACTCATCGATGGGCAGGCCGACACGTTCTTGGAGCAGCGGGAGGGCCACCGCGGCCAGCGCGAGGAGTGGCGGTGCCCTCGCTACCGGGGACACGCCTGCCGAGGCCAGGAGCCGCGGCACCTGACGTGCCCGGGGGTCAGCCTGACGTACCACCACGAGGTCGGCCCCCTCAGTGTGTACCAGACATACCGGGAGGCCTTCCCGGCCCCGGAGGAGCGGGACGACACCTTCGAGCATGCCCTCCGGGAGTACGAGCACCAAGACATCACGTAGTAGTGGGCCTGCGTGCTGCCATGGTGCACCCAGTACCCCGACCCCTGCAGTACCTGACGACACAGGCGCACTGGCCGACATGTCGAGCAAGGACTGGAAGAGGTCGCGGAACCGTTGCGGGTCGCGGGTAGCAGCACCCAGGAGCAGGACGACCGTAGACGCAGCGACCGCCACTGCGAGGCCACCGGCAAGCGACGCGATGAACACAGAGACGTAGGTAAGGCCCAGACACAGGTACCCCGCATACTCGACAGTACGGGCTGTCCTCCCCTTGAGCCGTGTCGTCCCAGTGCGGAGCAGGGACAGTGCGAGCACTGCCAGGACAGAGAGTGGGAGCGGGTTGCCCAGTCGCAGGCTGGCCACGACGGCCGTGACAAGCGCCAACAGGTACGACCCGGCCAACAGGAGTACCAGCGCGGCCAGGCTCAGCTTGATCATACGGAACACGAGTCCTCCGAACACCTCGACACCCCCATTGCAGACGTGCCAGGCCTCCCCGTCGCCGCTGCTGACACTACTGCCCCGGCCGTGGGGCCCCGGTCAGGGGACGGACGACCGCCTGCCTCAGGACCTCTGCCACCAGACTCGAACTCTACGGCGCCATCTGCACGCACCCACATCCTGCCCAGGAGGCCCCGGCCACCCACCTCGACGACCTCTGAGGCCGGGTCACCGGCAGGCCCGCGTCTGAGCAGGAGGTCATGGTCTGCCCAGCGCCGGATGGCCGCGTAGCACACTGGCACTGTGCCCTCGGCTCCCAGGTACCTGCACTCGCTGGTCAGGATGACCGGCACCCGTCGTGTCCTGCTCATTGCTGCAAGCGTTGGCAGCACCTCTTCGAAGAGTTCCCGGCCCCACATGATGTCGTCCTGGAACGACATGTCGAGCACGCGGGTCACCGGGTCGACGACCACAAGGCCCAGGTCGGCGGGTGGAGCACTACACAGTGTCAGGACAGCCCTCCGCGCCTCATCGGGGCTGCGCGTGACCTCCACCGTGATGTTCGACGCGACACCTCCAAGGACACACACGTTCCTCCTGAGGTGCGTCACCACGCTTGTCTTCAGGTCAGTACAGAACCAGTGCACGCAGGAGTGGCTGCTGGCCTCTGCCGCGAGGCGGGACGCGAACACCGTCTTGCCGGCCCCAGACAGGCCCCAGACATGGACAATGCCACGTAGGCCGAGCCGGTGCATCAGGCCACTCCGCACCTCATGCGCCCTCACTACCGGGCACCTCCTCGCGTCCCACGTCCGCAGGCGCGTGCACACCCATGCTGTCACCAATACCAGCACCAGCAACTGACGCGGTACTGACCCCAGTAGCTCCACCACCAGCGTCATCTCCCGTGCTGAAGTCCTGGTCTGCAGGGCCACCACCTGGAGCGCCCGTCCCAACAGCACTCGTAGCACCCGGACTATCAGTGGCCCCTGCACCAGCGGTGCTGTCAGCCCCTCCACCTGATGTGCCCCCGGCCAGTGAGTCCAGTGCTGAGTCGATCATGCGGTCGAGCAGGTCGCGCACCTCATCATCATCGTCATCGTCCGCCTTCCCATCACCGTGCGCAGGGGCGTCATGGCCGCTGTTGGCCGTAGGGCTGTCGTCTCCACTCTCACTGCCATCGCTCTCCTCAAGTGCCCTGTCGAGCTCGCGCACGACGAGCCTCATGCTCCAGTCATTGAGGGTGTCGTCCAGGGTGCGTTTCAGGTCGGCAGACAGGATGCCACCCATGAAGAGGGCGTTGTTCAGGGTGCCGAGGTGCTCGACGAGCTCGCCCTCCGAGAGGGGTGACGCACCGCTCCCTGAGAGGGACGCATATGCCAAGGCCAGTGCAGAGTCCATCTCGGGGTCGACGACGCCGACAGCGTGGAACACCGACAGGAACATGTCGAGTGCACGGTCACCCAGGCCCACAGTGCCACTGGGGAGCGCCATCTCACCAGCAGCACGCACCAGCTCGTCAATCACCGCGTCCGCATAGCGCATCGCAAGGGGTGCGTCCCGGTCGCACAGTGCGTCACAGACCGACGCCATCAGCGCCGAGACCGTCACGGTGAGTTCCCTGACGAGGGAGCCCACGAGAGAGTGCTCACTGAGCGAGTCCCGGATACGCCCCCCGTCAGCCACCGCATAGAGGGCCTCCAGCTCGTCTGAGCGGGCGCCCTCGAACTTGAGCATGGCGCTCCTCGAAGAGGACAGCAGGACGAGCGCTGCCACAGAGGCGGCCACCACAATCACAGACGCGAGCGTGTCAGGGGCCCTGCCGGAAAGGAGGCCCTGCAGGACAGGGACCAGACCCGTCGCAGCCAGGACGAGGGCCAGCAGTCCAGACCAGCCGTGTGAGACGGAACGTGTGCGCGCAGCCCACTTGCCGGGACAGACAACACCACGTACATCCGCGTGGACGGCACGGGCGTCGCTGCTGAGCGCGAGTGCGAACTCACTGGAGCTGAGCACACGCGAGCTTGTGGTCAGCCACGACAGGTCGACCGAGGGCGGGACGTCCTGTGCCACCACATACACGGTACGCGTCACCAGTGGGACGGACCCCGCCTGCGAGCCCGTGGGAGAGACCGTTTCGAGGGAGACGCGTCCCCAGGGGGTCAGGGTGGTCCACTGGCCTGTCTCCTGGGCCAGCCCTGTGTCACGCAGCAGCTCGTCCAGCGGCATGTTCACCCTGTCGAGGATGACGGCCCTCCTGCCGGGTGTTACGTGTCGCTGGAGGCCTGCGCCCTCCGCATCGAGCACAGACACAATGTCGACATGGACGCTGCGCGAGCCCGGAACCCCGGACAGGCGCACGCCCATGACAATGCCACCGGGATAGGCGGTGGCCGAGTAGCCGGAAGAACGGAGGGCCCGCATGACCTCGGCGCCAGTGCGGCCGACCGAGGCCGGGTCGTCCTCTCCCAGTGCTGTACTGGTACCATGTCCTATCATCATACTACATCACCACTACTATCATCTCTGAGCCTGACCTCGAGGTCTTCGAACAGCCGGCGTGCCATCTCTGCGACCCGGGCCATGCCAGTGACGTCAGCGACCCCCGCGATGGAGTAGGTGAGCCAGCGCGAGGTGTCCATCAGCGACACCAGGTCCCTGTATGAGACGCCACTGTACTCAGCGACCTCGTCCAGCGGCGTCCGCGTGGTCACCGCCATCAGGAGTGCCTGCTGGAGCTGGTCGTCCACACGCTGGCCGGTCTCAAGGGCGACCATGTGCCTGAGCAGTGCAACGAGCCCGTCGGCCGAGTCAACCACCGACATGAGTGGCAGCACCTCACGCAGGGTGGTCGGACGCAGGTACAGCCGGCACACTGTCCTGCCAAGTGCGGTCGGCCGCAGGGCCCCAGACTCGCCGCCCTCCACAAGCCCCAGCCGGACGAGCATGGACAGGGGGCTCGCCTCACTGAGTGCCAGCGGGACTACAAAGTCGGCCAGGGCCTGGTGCTCCGTGGCAGCGGCCACCCCGAGGGCCACGAGGTGAGTGCAGAGGATGCCGTCATCAGAGATGGGAGAGCCGCAGGAACACATGGGCCCGTCGATGACGCCGGCCGGGTCAGTGCGCAGTGAGAAACGACACACATGGCTGCTGCCAGCTGTCGAGTGCACAATCCCACCGATGACCCGGTCACTCACCTCGCGCACCTCTACGTGCCCGAGCACGCCCTCGCGGGCAGCGGCGAGCGTGGTGGACAGGGCGTGCCTCCCAATGGCTGCCAGGGCGGTCATGTCGGCAATGCTGAACAGGCGCCCCCGGGCACCGCCGTCCCACCTGCTACAGTGTGCATAGAACGACTCGAGCAGCACACCGTCCTCCAGGTCCTCCACCGCCGCGCTGCCCAGCCAGTCCAGGAGGACGAGGACCTGCTCTGCGAGGGCGTCGGGGTCGCCGAGGGCGCTCCTCACAGGTGCGAAGCGTGCGACGAGCACCTCCTCGCCCGTCCGCGGGTCCTGCCGCCGCCCGCCACCCGCACTGATCACACGTGCCGACTCACCACGACTCGATGTGAGGACGATGCCAAAGCCCATGCGGTCACGCCCCGGACGTCCGGCCCTGCCAAGCATCTGGTGGACGAGGTTGGGGTCCAGGAGGTCGTCTGGACTGCCCGGCGAGCGTGCAGAGGTAAGGATGACCGTCCTTGCCGGGAGGTCCATGCCGACAGCGAGTGTGGTCGTCGAGCAGACCACCCGCACGAGGCCACGGGTGAAGAGCTGTTCCACGAGCGCCCTGGCAGAGGGCGCCAGACCGGCATGGTGGTAGGCCACACCAGATGGGAGGAGGCCGCTCAGGTCAGGGGGTAGCTGCACGCCCCAGTTCTCAATCGAGGACAGCTGCCCCTGCGACTCGCGCTGCTCCTCCGAGGTCAGGTGGCGCTGTACCTCCGGTGCGAGGGCGGCGGCAGTAGACTCCGCCTCCCTGCGGCTCTGGGTGAACACAAGCACCTGGCCATCTGCCTGCACAGTGGTCATCACGAGCTCTTGGAGCAGTGCTGCACGCTGACGGGTGGCGAGCACGTGACACGAGAGCGGTACGGGGCGTTCGCTGGACTCCACGAGCTCGGCGCCCAGCCAGTCTGCGAGCACTTCTGGTGAGCCCACGGTGGCGGACAGGCCGATGAGCTGCAGCCCGGGCACGAGTTGGCGGAGGCGCATTATCAGTCCTTCGAGGCGGGCACCACGCACAGGGTCTGACAGCATGTGCACCTCGTCGATGACCACCGTGCCGACCGACTCCAGCCATGATGCCCTGTGTCTGAGCAGCGAGTCCGCGCGTTCGTAGGTCGTCACCAGCAGGTCGTACTCGCCGAGCTCCTCGGGCGTGCGGTAGTAGTCGCCACTGCTCACACCAACACTGATGCCAAGGGGTGCGTACCGTTCGCTGAGGACCGTGGCCACCTGCCGTGCCAGGGCCCGCAGTGGTGTCAGGTAGAGGCCACGCCGGCCCGACGAGACCGCCCGCAGGAGGGCCATCTCACCGACCATGGTCTTGCCAGAACCAGTGGGGCTGACCACAAGGACGTTGCGGCCCTCCAGCAGCCCACGTCCGACAGCCTCCTTCTGTATGCCACGGGGACGGAGGCCCGCTCTTGCCAGCAGGTCCTTGACACCAGTTGTCCGGCACACCTCTGTCATGTCCCGACCCCCTGTGAGTCCTCGTACTGCCTCAACGCCATCTCGCCCTTCATTGTGATCCGGTAGTTCTGGTACGACACGCCACTGTGCACCTCGTGACCACGCAACACCATGCTCGCATGTTCCAGACGCATGAGGACGGCCTGCACGTCAGCACCGGGGTGTCCACTTGCCTGGACGAACCGCCTGACAGACTCCTCGGTCAGTGGCGAGTACCTCCGGAGGAGGCGCAGCACCTCGACCGCAACACCCACATCACGGCCAACAGCGGTCTCGAGGAGCGACTGCGCACCGGGAGCAGGCAGTCCCTCCGGTGGCCGTGCAGGCGCGACCCCTGACAGCCGGCGCCGGAGCTCCTCGTCTGATGGTGCCACCATCTGTGGACAGTCGTCGAGCCGGACAGGCACAGCGAGCTCCTCACCGCTCCGGGCCAGCAACACCATCCCGTCAGGGAGGACACGCAGGAACGAGGTCTCACGTGGTGACCAGCGGGCCTTTGTGTGGAGGCCAGTCGTGAGCACTGACAGGCCCAGGGCGCCCGAGACCACACCGAGGTCGTACTTGTTCTTCAGACGCAGGGATATGCATGCCGAGAGCTGTTCGATGACGCCGGTCGGCAACGACGATGGCTGTGACACACTGACCACCAAAGGCCCACGACCCATCAGCTGCCTGACACGCCGCTCGGCCCACGGGGCCCTGTCGCTGAGGCGTGTCCCCTGTACGGTGAGGTCCGAGGGGCCGTCGAGGACAACCACCAGAGCGGGGTCAGCCTCAAGGCCGAGGAGTTTGAGAGAGAAGAGCTCCCACGCGAACATGTCCAGCATGTCGGAACCCGTCTTCAGGACGACCACAGAGAGCGGGGCGGACACGATGTCTGCGATGTCCACCGTCTGGTGCCCGTAGAAACACGCGGCGCCCGGGCCCTGGTACAGCGTCCTGATGGCCTCCATGCCACTCGCGGTCGCCCTCGACAGCTGCTGTGCCTGACCGGGGACGTCACTGTTGGCGTCCGTAGCATCAAGTGTGACGTCAGCGACAGTAGCCGACCCCAGGGCCACAGCCCGGCTCAGGGCGACCTCAAGGTCGACAGCGGTGGTGAGCGGCATGCCGGCCAACACCTCCAGCGCCCGCTTGAGGCCCGCCACGTACTCCCTGTGTCCCACCCCCTCAGGGTCCACCGGGTTCAGGACGAGGTCGCGGCCGAGGACAAGACCGAGGGCAGAGGGGTCGAGGGCTGCAAGTGCAAGCCTGGACTCATCAGATGTGACTACGAGGACGCGGTTTCCAGCCGACAACAGGCCACTGGTCAGCAGGCCAAGCACATGGAGCCGCTCGTCGGCCGTGCCACCACAGAGCAACACACCGCGCGCCAGTTCTCCGTGCACGAGTCCTACGGGTGGCCCCTCAGTCAGCGTGTCCGGGCTCACCGAGTAGCCGATGCGGTACTCGTACGGACGGCCCCGGATTGGTGCGACGAACTGGCCTGGGACACTGCTCCCGACCTCCGAGGCCAGCTCACTGGCAAGGCGTACGAGCCAGTCCTTGAGCTCCCGGCCGGCAGCAAAGAAGCCCGGCCACGAGAGGGGGACATCACAGTCGAGGACGGAGCGCTCGAGGTCGTCTGGGGACACGGCTGTCAGCGTACTGAGGGGCACAGTGGCACGGACAGCGGTCTCGAAGGCCTGCGCCTCACGGGTGTCCAGGGTGTGGCCCATGACCGCAGCAGTGACCTCCCAGAGACCGCCACGTGCCAGCGAGAAGGCGTCAGCGGCACCGCCTGTGAGCCGGTAGAGGAACTCCTCCACATCCGGGGCG
>JALVPN010000200.1 GCA_027031765.1 Promethearchaeota archaeon
TATGAAGTCTGCTAGGGTATCGCACCTGAGGCTTGAAGATGTCCGTGTGCCGCCAGGACAGGTGCTCGGCGAGCCCGGCCAGGGCTTCCAGATCCTGATGGACGAGCTCGACAGCGAACGGACAGCCATCGCAGCCGAGGCCATTGGGTACGCCCGGACACCATACGAGATTGCAGTACGGTATGCGGCGGAACGACAGCAGTTCGGGCGCCCAATCAGGATGTTCGAGGGTGTGAGCTTCAAGATTGCCGATATGGCCGTGAAGCTGGAGGCGGCGCGTGCACTGACCCTCACCGCAGCACGGATGCTCGACAGGGGTCTCAAGGCCACAAAACAGGCCTCCATTGCCAAGCTCTTTGCCACTGAGGCCGCCATCCAGATGACCAATGACGCCCTCCAGGTCCTCGGTGGTGTCGGCTATACGACAGAGTACCCCATCGAGAGGTTCCTCAGGGATGCACGCCTCATGACCATTGGCGGCGGTACCGCCGAGATACTGCGCTTCCTCATACAGAGGGAGGTCTACCGGGAGTTCTTTCCCAAGTGAACTGGGGCCCTCTGAGAGAGGACAGGACAGCCCCACTCAGTAGCACCGGGGGCGGTCACACGGCAGTGGCCCGGGTGGTCGTAGTGGGGGCACGGTCAGGACAGGCATGCCCCTGAGCATCACCGGTCACAGTATTATTGCATGCACTTGTCCATCCATTCGACAGCCAAGGGTCGCGGAGTGGGTCAACACCGCGTCACGTATACCCTTCATGTCGCATCCATGAACGGATGCTGTCTGCCCCATCCGGACGGGTGGACAGCCTGTGTTGCCGGCTCGGTATCTCAATGCTTAATAGCGGCGTGAGGACTGGTGGGCAGTGGTGTGTTCTCAGTGACAAAGATCGAGTACCTGATGGTCTACACTCATGGCGGCCTCCCTATCTACAGCAAATGTTTCGGACACTTCTGCCAGACCGCATTCAAGAACCCCGAGTTGTTGACCGGCCTACTTTCCGCCCTCGAGTCAATCCCTCCGACCCTTGGTGACGGCCTGTCTCTTGAAGCCGTGAAGATGGGCTACACGACAATGCGGTTCTCAAAGGTCATGCCCGGTGGTCAGTCCGTCGTGATCGGGCTGTCTGAGGACGACCTTGCCACGGCGGAGGCCGTGTTCAATGGTGTCAAGCAGCTGTTCGAGCTTGACAAGTTCAAAGACGTAGACTGGGGTTACGTCCGCCGTGATATCGTGGACGCGTTCACCCAGGAGCTGGTCGACAGGGTACTTGTGGACGTAATGCACGAGAGGGGTGGCTTCCACGACGAGTGCCCCTTGGGTGACATGTGCCCGATGCACACGCGGGCCGACACTGCGGACAGCCGTGGGATCTGGAGTATCATCCGGTCAAAGTATGACGAGTTGCGGCGCAGGATGCGGGCAAAAATGGGGGAGTGACCCCGGGACCGTTGTTGGGCTGCGTGCTGCCCGCACAACCCTGTCTTACCAAGGCTGACACGTCGTCCTTGGTGTCAGAGCACCTCAAAGGCGACAATCCTGTACTCGTCGTCCATCTGCTGGAGCACGGCGTGGAAGCCGTCGCCAACACGTACAGACAGCAGCTCGTACCAGTCATCAAGAGGCATCCACTCCCTCGTGCCCTCAATCCACTCGTACGTGGAGTTGTCTGTCCGGAGGACAATGTGGGTGTCACCCTCGTACACGTAGGAGCTGATATTGAGGACGGTTGCACTGAGCTCCACGGTACCTGTTGAGGGGTGGAGTGCATCCCTCACGGTCTGGACGTACCCCTCACGCACCTGTCTCACAAGGACCTCCCCCGTGACCGTGCCCCCACGTGTGAGCAGGTACTTTATCGTGGGGTCTTGCGCGTCGGCGATGGCGAAGGCGTGGAGCCGGATGTCAGTGATATAGTACTCTTCTGCGTCCGAGTCATAGTAGCCGTCGTACCAGTAGATTGGGCAGTACCATGCGTAGCGCATGACCCCCGGTGCTATCTCGACCGGGTACAGCAGCGGCATGGCCCCAAAGTACGACCCGGAGGTCGGGTTCGGGAGCCCCTTTATGACCTCGTTGGTTGCAGCCTCACCGCTGATCAGTGTTCCATTCGGAAAGGTGTGGAAGAATATCCCATCACGAGTGGCACGCATGATCCCGCTCAGGGTCAGGCTCGTTGACTCCGGTGGGTTCACCGCTACAAGTGCCTCGACCCGCCCGTTGTCGGGGTTGATTATGTACCTCGTGTCCTCCGTCATCTCGAGCCTGTCCCTTGACGGCTGGACGACCCACAGGAAGCCCCCTGCGAACAGGTCGAAGCCGTCACCGCGTCTGTAGGCGCCCCACCTGTTGACCTGGCGTTCCAGCCACTCTTCACTGTAGACCTGTGAAACCCACGTTGGCGTTTCCTCTATGGTCGCATATCTCCTGACAGTGCCGTTCGAGCAGTATATCACCGGGCCCAGTGGCCGTTCCACCAGGTCCCAACCAATACTGGTCCTTGTCTGGATGTATACAAGGTTCCCCGCGGGGTCCCATGTCGGGTAGGCATACTCGTACAGCTCTGTCATGTCATTGAGGTAGTTCCTGAAGTGTATGTTCTGGTCCCAGAACAGGCCCTCCCCGGGCATCGTTGTCGGGATGTCCTCTATCACTTCTATCATCGCGGGGTCGTTCGCATCGACGACAACGAGGCTCTGGATGTAGTTCTCGGCCAGCACATTGGTGGAGACGACCACGCAGACCCAGACCAGCCGCCCATTCCGTGTCGTTATGTGGGTCGCGGCCACCTCGACATTGGAGCCTATCCCTGCAAAGTACTGTCTCGCAACAAAGGCCGCGTACTCGCCGGTGACCAGTCGTACCATGTTGTCTGGTATCGGACTGTTGAACAGTGGCTCGTCGGTCACCGTGATGAACGTGTCCACTGACTCGGCATTGGAGAGGCCTGATGTCCAGACAGCGATGCTCGTGAATGTCGGCAGTGTGACAATCATGACCATTGCCACGCACATCACCGGGGTCTTGAAGTGCCTCAGGGAGGGTGGTCTCTTGCGTGGCATCCCGCTTATCAACAGCAGTACCATCCATCCATAGGCAAGCCCTACCACAGCCCACGGCAGTGTGGTCATTGTGGCCACAGTGGTCAGGGCCCAGACCAGCACCGCCCACAGCAACCTCAACGGCAACCAACGGATCAGCCGGCCAAAGCTCAGCATCCCGTCCTGATACGGGAACGGCATGCTGTACACGACAATGCAGACGAGGAGAAACAGTAGCATGTTCAATGGTGGGCCTCCGCAGCAGGTGTGACTGTCCCTTTGGGGTCGGGAGGCTACTTATACGTTTGTCATCTGTCATCTCATCTATGTTGGCCGTTCCGGGTGTCCCCCGCAGTACCTGCCGTTGGAACGGGCCACAGCATGTCCAGGGGTGGGACACACTGTCAGGGCCGTACTGGTGGGCGTCCCGTATGTGGGGGTCTGTTGGCCGGGGCGTCTGTCATGCTGCGGCCACCCCTCAGTCGGTGCCCTCCTCTATGGCCTCCCAGTCCATGCCGCCGTCGGCAACGAACTTCTCGACTGCCCCGCCAGCTCTGAGGAGCCCCATCAGGAACGGTGGGAGCGGTTCGAACTCCAACGGTTCGCCCGTTTCCACGACGACCGCATACCCTTTCTCAGGGTGGACTTCAAGTTCTGCACCCTCTGCCACCAGGGGTGCTGAGTAGTGCAGTGCAAAGGCCGGCAGGCCCACATTGATGGCGTTCCTGAAGAATATCCTTGAGAACGTCTCGGCGATGACGCACGATATCCCGAGCTCACGGAGCACCATCGGGGCCTCCTCCCTCGAAGACCCGCTGCCGAAGTCCCGTCCTGCAAGGATGATGTCACCACGCCTGACCTCGGACGCAAAGTCGGGTCTCAATGGCTCCATTGCGTGCCTTGCCATCTCCGAGTAGTCCAGTATTGTGAGGTAACGGCCGGGGATGATCTGGTCGGTGTCCACATTGTCACCGAAGAGCCAGACCCGGCCACGGAGCACATGCAGGTCCCTCATCACACCACACTCCTGGGGTCTGTTATCTTCCCTGTGACTGCGCTGGCGGCCACAGTCGCCGGCGATGCCAGGTACACCTGTGACTCCCTGTCCCCCATCCGTCCCCTGAAGTTCCGGTTGGAAGTGGAGATGCAGACCTCATTCCCGGCCAGCACGCCGAGGTGTCCACCCACGCAGGCACCACAGGTCGGGTTCGTGACCACAGCCCCAGCCTCTGTGAGGGCCTCGATGTAGCCGGCCCTGAGGGCCTCCAGATAGACCTCTCTGCTCGCTGGCGTGACGATGAACCGCACACTGCGGTGCACCCTGTGTCCCTCCATCACCTGCGCGGCAAGTGCTATGTCCTCGAGCCTGCCATTGGTACAGGAGCCGAGGAAGGCCTGGTCTATCCGTATCCCCTCGTAGACGGAGACCGGGCGCACGTTGGTGGGGAGGTATGGCCCCGCCACCATGGGCCCCAGCTCCTCCTCAGACAGGTCTATCCTCATCACCCTGTAGTACTCGGCGTCCTCGTCCGGCTCAACAGCGTCCCAGTCCGCCCCCGGGGCCCTCCGTTTGAGCCACTCCCGCACGGCATCGTTCACACCCATCATTGCCGTCTTTGCCCCCGCCTCCACGGACATGTTGCACGTGGTCATCCGGGAGGCCACGCTCATCCTGTCCACCAGCCCTCCGTGGAACTCCACCGCCATGTAGTTGGCCCCATCAGTACCGAGCTCTCCGATGACCCGCAGGATGAGGTCCTTGCTGGTCACCATCTCGGGGAACTCCCCCTCTATCTCAACACGGATGCTCTCTGGCACCCTGAACCAGCACTTGCCGGTGGCAATTATCACTGCGGAGTCAGTGGCCGCAAGACCCGTTGCAAAGGCATTGAACGCACCATACGTATTGGTATGGGAGTCACAGCCTACGATGAGCTCGCCAGGTCGTGCCAGCCCCGCCTCAGGTAGCACCTGATGGCATATCCCCTTTCCCACGTCAAAGAAGTGGGGGATGCCGTGTTCGCTGACAAACTGGCGGTTGCGGCGGTGGATCACTGCGCTCCTGATGTCCGGTGCCGGCGCCCAGTGGTCGTTGACGACAACAATGTCCTCCGGGTCCCAGACCCGCGTGACGCCCATCCTGTCGAGCAGTGGGATGACACGGGAACCGAGCACCTCGTGCACCATCAGCCTGTCCACCCTCGCGACTATGAACTTGCCCGGACGGACAGTCCCCCGTACAACGTGGGACTCCAGGACCTTCTCGGCCATCGTCTGTCCCAAGACAGCATCACCCTTCAACCAGCACTGACACCCTCTCCGCAATGGCACGACCAACAGCACTGGTGCTTGAGGGCTGTACTGCAGCCCACGGCCCCCTGCACAGGTCTGCAGTCCTGACCTGCCCTTCGCGGAGGACATCGGCCACTGCGCGTTCGACAGTTTCAGCAGCATCCCAGCATGACCTGTCACCGTGTCGGTCGCCCAGCCAGCGGAGCATCATTGATGTGGCGAGGACTGCGGCCACAGGGTTGGCGGTGCCCTGGCCGGCATGACGCGGTGCTGACCCATGGACTGGTTCGAATACACCATGCCCGTCCCCTATGTTGGCCGCGGGTGCCACACCCAGGCCGCCCTGTATGGCCGCACCAAGGTCTGTGATGATGTCACCAAAGGCGTTGGGGGCAACAACCACATCGTAGAACTGGGGCCTGCGCAGACACCACTGTGTCCATGCGTCGACGTATGCATAGTCCACAGACACACCGGGGTACTCTCCTGCCACCTCGTCGAAGACCCGTCGGAAGAGCTGGCAGCCTGCGAGCAGGTTGCTCTTGTCAACACATGTCACGCGCCGGACGCCGTCCAGTGGCGCACCGTTTCTCTCCATGCTCAGCCTGAACGCCTTTCTGATGACCCTCAGGGCCCCATGGCGGGTGATCACTCGCGTGTCTATTGCTATCTCCTCGACACCGCCCCTCTTCATTATCCCCCGTGTCGGTGTATATAGCCCCTCTGTGTTCTCCCTGACTATCACCATGTCGATGTCCTTGTGTGTGACCCCATAGAGCGGTGTTGGCACGCCCTCGAAGAGCCTTACTGGGCGGACGTTCGCGTAGAGGTCCAGGCCAAAACGGAGCCCGAGGACAATGTTATACCCGGCAAGGTTCCCGTCCGGGAGGCGCACTGGCTGTCCGGACGCGTCCTCGGCACCCACAGCACCCAGGAGCACTGCGTCCGCCTGGCGCTTTGTGAACTCCTCCGCCTCCTCTGTCCACTCCTTTCCAGTCCTCACATAGTACTGGCCGCCACACTCGAACTCGTGCACCTGGAACTCTGCCCCCCGGAGTGCGTCCTGTGCAGCACGCAGCACACGCAGCGCCTCAGTCACGACCTCCGGGCCAATCCCGTCACCCGGGAGCACCGAGATGCGGTATGTCCTGGTCACCCGCACCACCTAGTAGTTCCCAAGCCACCCGAGGTCATTCCCGTGGTCGTCGATGATACTCACCACTGTGTCTACCCGCTCGCCGTCGACGTACCGTGTCTTGCACCTGATAGTGAACTCCCTCCCACACCTTTCACAGCGCACACGCCAGTCCTCGACCACAGGTTCCAGTCCGTGCCCCTGCAGCTCCTCCTCCGGTGTACGGGTCACACCGAGTAGGCTGAGTTCCTTCCCGTCACACGCGTATGTGCACTCCTTCAGTGGTATTGGCTCCATACCCCTCCTACCGAGGGGCACGAACACCTTGTCTGGTAGTTCATCAAGGCTCCTCTGTCCGTTCACTGACCACACCTGTGGCACCTAGACTACCAGTACGGATAAATCCGCTGGTATCGTAGTGGGGCACATGCGTCTGATAACATACTCCCGGCTTGGGGTCCCATCCATTGGTGTCGAACTGGATGGGGGCGTGCTCGATATTCCCGAGGCCGCCTCCTACTTTGGGAGGCGGTACCATGTCCATGGTCACAGCTTCCCACGTACCATGCTCGACCTCTTGGACTGGGACGCTGGAGTGTCCGTTGTCCGTCAGATACTCGACCGCTACCTCTCTGCTGGTCCTGATGGGCGTCCAATGGTGTACCCATGGTCTGACATCCGCCTCGAGGCACCTGTCCCACGTCCACGCAAGGTCGTCGGTCTGGGCCTCAACTACCGTGACCACGTAGAAGAGGCCGGTCTGGAAGTGCCAGAGTTCCCAGTCATCTTCGCAAAGTTCCCGTCAAGTGTGGTCGGTCCCGACGCGGACATCGAGCTGCCGGAAGTGACGCGGGCCCTCGACTGGGAGGTGGAGCTCGGGGTCGTGATTGGACGTACATGCAGACGGGTATCCGAGTCAGACGCACTCGACTACGTGGCAGGCTACACGGTGGTCAACGACCTCACGGCCCGCGACCTGCAGGCCAGCGATGGTGGTCAGTGGGTGCGTGGCAAGTCCCTTGACGGCCTCTGTCCCATGGGCCCGTGCATTGTCACTGTCGACGAGCTGGGTGATGGCTCCGGCCTGAAGATGTACACCAAAGTAAATGGTGTGGTCAAACAGGAGTCGAACACCGCCAACATGATGTTCAGCGTCCCACAGATCGTATCCTACCTCTCACACTCTTTCACTCTTGAGCCCGGCGACGTGATTGCCACGGGGACGCCCTCGGGTGTAGGGTACAGGCAGAGCCCTCCCGAGTACCTGCAACCAGGGGACTCGGTCGAGCTCTACATTGAGCGGATTGGGCACCTCCGGAACCGTATCGTCGCACCTGCAGGCCCTAGTCTGGCCCAGCGTAAGTGACCCTGATGGTCTGCCCCCTCTTGAACACTCCCGCCACCTGCGTCACCTCGCCTGTCAGGGGCGTTGCAGACACCTCCCCCTCGTCACTCCTGACACTGGTGAGCGTCATGCCGGGCCCGTGCACCACGAAGAGCCGCTCCACGCCCCGTGAGCCCCTCGCCATGACAATTTCAAGCTCGCCCTGTGTGCCGTGCCATGTTTCCCGTTCAATCTCGACAGCACCCTGTGTGAAGTGCATCGTTGTGCCTACAAGCGATGGGTGTGGCCTCTCCGGACGCAACGACAGCAGCCGGCACGAGTGGGGTGCAACGTCCTCCAGGGTGACCTCCGACTCTGACAGGCCGAGGTACTGTGAGTCCCAAAACTCGAAGGTATGCTGCGGCCCCTCCAGGCCTAGGTCATCAAGGTCAAGGGTTACGTCACGGGCCCTGTCTGTGGTATTGACCGCAGCGACAATGGCCCAGCTCCCACATGCGGTCTCCACCCTCTGGTAGAGGCACGTGGGCTCGTCCGTGTCGAACATGTCCGGCGAGGACGCGCCATGTCCATAAGGCGGCAGTATCTTCTCCAACACCCTGAGCCCATCGTCGTCCAGCCTGCTGATGCGGTCACCCAGGACGACGACTCCCCCGCTCATTGCCACCACCGAGAGCCAGAGCCGCGTCTCGTCGGGGGTCAGAGAGTTATTGTCACCACTCACGAGGACTGCGTCCGGACAGCACAGCCACAGTCTGCCGTTGACACTCGACTGCACAAGGGTACTCACTACCTTCTCACGTATCCCGCCTCCCCACTCGTCAGCCCACACAGGGATGGTCTCACGGCTGCCATAGACCACGTCCACAAGCCCAGTGCATATCCCCACTGGTGCCCTGCTTGCCATCACCAGTGCGTCACCAACCGCAGCCCTGATTGTCTCAAGGCCTGTCCTCAGGGCCTCTGCTGGGGCCCGCGACATGTCGTGGCGTCTGCCGGCTACCATGGCATCTGCAAGGTAGTCTACCTTGAACAGGTCGTAGCCGTCCTCAACAAGCCCTCTGAACACGCTGTCGATGTGTCCCAGTACCCGGGGGTGTGTGAGGTCGAGTGCATAGTAGTCACCCAACCAGAGCGCCTCCGAACCCGCGACCACAGGTCTGTTGTCATCGTCCCTGACGAACCAGTCCGGGTGGTCCCTGAACAGTGCTGACCTGCGGGACGCGACAAAGGGCGCAAGCCAGATCCCGGGACGCAGCCCGTGCCGTCTGACCATTGTTGCAAGCTGGCCGAGGCCCCCTCTGAAACGGGGCCCAGCAGTCCAGTCGCCCACGGCGGCCTCGTAGCCGTCCTCAACGAGTACCCACCCCACACGAC
>JALVPN010000201.1:0-7025 GCA_027031765.1 Promethearchaeota archaeon
CGGTATTGGCGTCCGCCTTGTTTCCGAGCCGGCGGACATCGAGCACATCTACGACCTGTTGAAGTTCCACCTCAGGGCCAACCAACAGGGTGCATTCATGCTCCAGGAGTACGTCCACAACTCGGGCTTTGATATCCGGGCGCTCGTGGTCTGTGACCGTCTGGTGGCGAGCATGCAGCGTGTGCGACACGGTGCCTTTCCCACGAACATCCACCAGGGCGGTGTGCCACGGCCCAACGACAGGGATGTCAGTGAGCTGGCAGTGGCTGCGTCCAGGGCCGTCGGGGCCGTCATCGCTGGCGTTGACCTGATCCCTGATGCTGACGGCAGGCTGTGGCTGCTCGAAGTGAACGGTACCCCTGCATGGGAGGGCCTCCAGTCGGTGACCACCACTGACATCACACACCGCATTGTGGACTCCCTTGTAGGCCTCCTCGACCGGTGAACATGGCCTGCCCGCCGGGTGCCCATGACCTGTCTGGGGACCGCACTGCACTCTGCCCCGCAGCCCTGTCATGTCCCGGTCTGGCACGGTGCGGCACAGCACATGTCACTACAGGACCCGTCATCGGCCCGAGTGGCCTGTGCCGGGGCTGGTGCGGTGGCCCTCTCAGATGGTCAGCGGGTCGGTCCGCCCTGTGTCCCTGCCGTCCACCAGTCATATGTGGGCCCGGGCCAGTGAGAACGGTCATGAGGATAAACTTTTAAGCGACCCTTTGCGGGGGGAGCACACGTCGAAGGACTCTGGGGCGTCTTATGACGCCCAATTGAGAGGAATCCGCCCTGTTCAGCAGGGCTGTAAGACGATGTTCTTGAGTTGAGGTTCGGAGTTTGACCGAAGCGGCCGAGACCACCACCGAAGACATAGAGTTCCTGCGAGCGCGCCTCAGAGAGCTCAAGAGTCAGGCACGGAGAGACCTCGAGGAACTCCGCAGATACCGCGACAAGATGAGAGAGTACAGGGCAATACGTGACGAGCACAACCGTGAGGTGAGGAGCCTCATCGAGTCCGTCAAGGCTGAGCGCGAGGCACGCGACCGCATCAATGCCCAGATACAGGAGCTGAAGGAGCGACGTTCGGCTCTGCACAGGCAGCTCAAAGAGATCTACGATGAGATCAGGGAGCTGCGTGGCAGCATAGTCGGCAGCCCCTCCTCAGACCAGCGTCGTATGATGCGTCGTGTGGAAGAACTCGAGTGGCGCCAGCAGACAGAACCCCTCACTCTCGAAGAGGAACGTGCCATCGTCGAGGAGATTGCCCGCATCGAGGCGAAGCTTGTCAAGATTGGCCAGGAGAAAGAGAAACAGGACCGCATCAGCGAGCTCCGCCGGCTGGCACGACGCCTCAAGGACGAGGCCTCGAAGGTCCACCAGCAGGTGCTCGAACTCTCCGAACAGTCACAGATACACCACCTGCAGGTGGTACAGTGCCGAACGAAGCTCGAAGAGTACAAGCGTTCTGCCGACACCGCCCACCAGAACTTTGTCGAGTGGCTCAAGAAGGTCAAGGAGGGCGAGGCACAGCTCAAGAAGCTCCGCGCCGAGATCGCTGAGATTGAGGCCAAGATAAAGAAGTGGGAGGCCGAACACGGCCGCGTCGACCGGCGTGCACAGGCCCGGATGGCCGAGTGGGAGCGTGCCCAAGAGGCAGTTGCAAAGCTCGAGTCCGGCAAGCGTCTGACCTTTGACGAGTTCATAATCGCACAGCGCTATTCCGAGAGGGCCCGTCGTGAGAAGCGGGCCGGGAGGGGCGCTCGTGAAGAAGAGAGCACTCCTGCTGCTGATGCGACCGAGAGTCCCGGGGCAGGCGGGTCTGATGCTGGACAGGAGACCGGGGATGCCGACACGGGCCCGGCAGGTGCCGCAGAGCCCACCAGTACGGCGGCGGAGGTCGTCGAAGGATCCAGTGCCACCAGCACATCAGGGGAGGACGCGGCAGGGCCGGGGTCACCAGCGTCCGGGGACACCACCGGGGAAGACATCAGCGAGGAGTAGGCGGCCCACATCAGAGGCCCGTCCCCTTGTGGCTGCGGACACCACTGTAGGGCAGGGGGTACGTCTGTGAGCAGTGCGAGTCAGAGGCCTGTTGGTCGTCGTTCAGCAGCACTGGTCTTCTACCTCCTCGCAATGGGCTCTGGCGTGATGCGGACGGTCTCGGTCGTCTTCGATGTGGTGGCACTCAACACGGTGCTCCCCCAGCCGCTCGCCTTCGGCCTGCTCTCACAGTGGGTGAGCTTTCTCGTCACAGCCACCGCCATTGTGTTCCTCAGTGTCCCGCACACCGTGGACGGACACCGGCGGGCACTCGGCTACTCCCTAGACCCTGACTTTGGTAGGATTGGCCTCCTGCCACGCCGGCCGCTGGCATACATGGCACTGGCAGGACTGTTTGCAGGTGTGTCGACGTTCTTCTACTACATCCTTGTCGGTTCCACCGATGCCTCTGCGGTCCTCCCATATGGCCAGCTCGTGCTCGTGTACCTCCTCCTGGGTGACCTCGTGTCCGAGAAGGACACCCCCACCATTGTCGAGGTGCAGTGCGTCCTGTCCGTCATGATTGGCGTGATGCTCGTCGGCGTGTCACCCGGGGGCTTCGATGTCATGACGCTGCTCGTCGTCCTGGGGCCCATGAACGTGGCCTCGGCACTGGTGACGTACTTCCAGCGCCAGACAAAGCGGATGGAGGTCGGACCGGGGCTCCACGTTGACTCCCTGAACATGCGGCTGTGGTCACTGCTCTTCCTGGACCTGACCTTCACGGCCCTCGTGCTCCCACTGCTCGGCCCGTCCGACTATGAGCTGATGGTCACCAACTTCGTCCCGCTCCTGTGGCTGATGGTCGGCTCCTCCCTGACGATTTTCCTCTCCCTGGTGTTCTACGTCCGCGCCCTCGGCAGGGGCTCCATGGCCGTTGTGAACTCCCTCGCGTCAGTGTCCGTCGTGCTGGGCCTCCCACTGACCGTGGTCGGTGACCTGTTCCTGCCCGGTGCCTTCGGAGAGTTGCCTTCCGACCCCTTCACATGGTCGCTCCGCCTCTTCGGCGTCCTCCTCGTGATGATAGGAGTGGTCGCACTGGAGGCTGCCGATGTCCGCTCAATCGTCCTGATCTCTGTCCGCACCGGGACTGGCGACATCCTGCCCGCGCTCTTTGA
Organism: Promethearchaeota archaeon; assembly: GCA_027031765.1. GTDB lineage: Archaea > Asgardarchaeota > Thorarchaeia > Thorarchaeales > Thorarchaeaceae > JALVPN01. The sequence goes on from JALVPN010000201.1 coordinate 3,153, forward strand.
CATCAAGGGTGTAGAGAAGGCCTCAGCAGTGGCCGGTACCTTCGACTACCTGCTGTGCATCAAGAGCCGCAGCCTCGGCAAGACCCGCACCAACATACTCAAGAGGGTGCAGGAAATCGAGGGCGTCATCGAGGTGAGGACGCTCGTCGTGCTCAGGGACTACCGCTAACTGTTCCATGGGGTGAGACTCGAATTGACAGTCATGGCCTACATCCTTATGGTCACCGAAATCGGCCGGACCGATGAGGTGATAGAACAGCTCCGCCTCGTCAATGAGGCGGTGCGCGTCGCAGTCACCACGGGAGAGTATGATGTCGTCGTGCTCGTGGAAGTGGACGACCTTGCAGCACTGTATGATGTCACCGTGCAGCGGATCCACAAGATACCGGGCATAGTCGCCACCACCACCGCCGTCGTCGAGAAGATGATATCGGTGTAGGACGCACCGGACAGCAGGGTGTGGGCCAGCTACCTGACGGTGGGCGACACCTGCCACCTCCTCAGACACAGCCCCCGGATCGGCATACCGGTGAAACCGGCCCAGTCCGACCACCGACGACAGCCCCTGCCCCCATGGACTAGATGTATGCTCTGTTGTCAACCCTTATTTGCCCGGTCTGCTGACCAGTGTGGGACTGTGGAGGGCCCCATACCATGTACCGGCCAGGACAGTACTGACCGCGTCAGACACGGGGCCCGTCTGGTCGTGATGTACCATGGACGAGGTCGTTACAGAGAACCTCTCTAAGCACTTTGGCGAGACCGTGGCTGTTGACGGCATTGACATGACAGTGCCACAGGGCGCTGTGTTCGGCCTCCTTGGCCCTAACGGTGCCGGCAAGAGCACCACGGTGCGGCTCCTCTGCACGCTGCTCCGTCCGACCTCGGGCGGCGCGGTGGTGGCAGGGCACAACATCCTTGAAGAGCCAGTCGAGGTACGCAGGGTCACGGGCGTGCTCCCTGAAGAGGGGAGCCACACGGTGTACCCGTCAATGACAGTGTACGAGAACCTCGAGTACTTCGCCCGGCTGTACGGCCTGCCAGAAGAGACCATCCCAGCTGAGATCGAGCGGCTCCTCAAGTTCATGGAGCTGTGGGAACGTCGCGATGACCGTGCAGGCGAGCTGAGCACCGGCAACCGGCAGCGGCTGGCGCTCTGTCGTGCGCTCATCCACAGGCCACGTGTACTGCTACTGGACGAGCCCACCGCCTCGCTCGACCCCATTGCCGCAAGACGTGTGCGCGAGCTCATCCTGCGCCTGTCAAAAGAGTACCAGCAGACGTTCTTCATCAACAGTCACAACCTCGCTGAAGTGCAGCGGGTGTGTGACCACATAGCCATCATCGACAATGGGAAGATCCTCCTTGCCGGGCCCACCGACGAGCTCCGGAAACGGCTCCGGGCCCGACAGGTGTTCCGTATCAGGGTGTACGGCGACACCGGTACCGCCGAAGAGGTGGCATCGACAGCCGAGTTCGTGCACTCGGTGGAACGTGATGCCGACTGCCTCCTCGTGACGGTCGACGACCCGGTGGAGAACAACTCCCGCCTGATGCGCCTGCTCCTCGATGCAGGTGTCAAGATCGTGGAGTTCGCCGAAGAGGAAGCCACCCTTGAAGACCTGTACCTCCAGGTCGTCCGCGGAGGGGGTGATGCGTAGTGGACATCCGCAAGTCAATGGTCGTGGCCCGTGCCGACATCAGGATGGCCATGAAGGTCGGATACGTCAAGTACAGCGTCATCGCCCTCAGTGCCATGGGCCCAGTCATCGCATGCCTGTCCATCATCGGGATCTCGGCGAGCGTACCCGCAGGCGTTGACAAGGTGACGTTGCTCAACATGTTCATCCCCCTCGCGGCGGCCCTCCTCACAATGATGTCCATCGTCCCCGCCACCATGATCGCCGCCAACGCACTGGTCGGCGAGCGCGAACAGAATACCCTCGAGCCACTGCTCGCCACACCCCTCACAGATATCGAACTCGTGGTCGGGAAAATGCTCAGCTCCCTCCTCCCAACCCTCGCAGTACTGTTCTCCGGCACGGCGGTGTCGTCAGTCGTCGTGTTCTCCGGCACCCTCCTGCTGAGCGGCGACCCGGTGCTCTTCCCCGACCCGCCAGGCCTTTTCCTGATTGCCTGCATCGGGCCTGTCGTGGCACTCTCCGTCGTGTCCGTCATGATACTGATAAGCAGCAGGGTCAGACGCGTCTACGAGGCATACCAGACCGGCGGCGCAGTCGTGATGCTCCTCATCATCCCACTGATGCTGCCCATCGCCGGCCTCGAGTCCCCGGCCAGCACCGACTACGTGTGGGGTGTGAACCTCCTGACCTTCCTGCTGGCAGTCCTGCTTGCTGTGGTGACGTGGGCCATGGCACTCCGTAACTTCAACCGCGACTACATGATATCTCTGCGGTAGACCGACTGCAAGGGCGTACCCGGCCGGGTCCACGGGCCCGGCACGCCCACCGGGGAGGCAGGGACACCTGCCATGAGGCTGCACGGCACCTGGTGCATACTGTCCTGCTACGTGATGAGAACGCCCAGTCCCCGGTCGCATATGTCCGGGAGTGTACGGCACCTGATGCATGCTGTCCTGCCACCTGGCTGTCCACTATGCACCAGGGCCCCGACCGGGGCGTGACGACCGACTGCGCCACTGTCTGCTGCAGTCATCCCTCGGCCACGAGCCTGTCAGCGTACGTCCGCGCGAGCTCCCTGTATATGGCCTTGTGCCTTGCGAGCTCCTCCCTGTGCTCAGGCCTGAGGTCACCGATTACGCGCGCCGGTACACCCACGGCCACCTTTCCGGCCGGTATCTGGGAGCCCTGCGTGACGACCGCGCCCTCTGCAACGACGGCCCATCTCCCAACGACGGCAAAGTCGGAGACCACCGCCCTGATCCCTATGACCGCGAGGTCATCGACCACGGCGTTGTGCACCACGCAGCCGTGTCCCAGCGTGACCTCCTCACCAATCACCGTCCTGCCTTCAGGCCGTGCGTGCACTATCACGTTGTCCTGGACGCTCGTCCCTGCGCCCACCACGACCTCGCCATAGTCACCACGGATGACCGCCCCAGGGAGGACGATGCACTCCTCGCCAATCGTGACGTCTCCAATGACGGTGGCCGAGGGGCTCACGAACGCTGAGCTGGCTACCCTCGGGTGCCTGTCACCAAATGCGTACACTGTCATGTCTTCAACCACCGGCCTCTGGACGCCACCCTGCCCCTCCCCACTCATCTAGTTTACGGCCCCGCATGACCGGCCCACGGCCGAAACGTTAAAGGCCAGCCGCACGTCTCTGTCAGGGGGACATCTTGCGTGTTGTTGGTGGTCCAAAAATGAACGATGATGAGGTTGGGCACCCGGAGGACGTGCCCCTGTTCCCAATCCTGCGTGGCGAGTCAGTTGGGGAGAACGGCGAGCTCAGTGGCCATGCCGTACTTGTGTTCAGACCCGAACAGCTCAACCGCGAGTGGGGGCCTGACGACATTGCAGTCCTCAATAAAGACCTTGAGGACCACTTCCGTGACAACCCGGGCGACCTCGACTCACTGCTCGCCCAGGTCAGAGGCGTCATCGCAGAGTTCGGCGAGCCTGTCGGCGACCTCGCGTCCCTCGCCTACGTACGGGAAGTGATATGTATCACCAAGACAAGGGACGCGACGTTCGTCCTCGAAGATGACATGCACATACGCCTGGTGGCAAACGAGAACACTGGTGAGGTCTTCTTCATAGACTAGCCGCAGACCGTCCGCGCCCCCGGACACTGGCCCGCCCCGTCCACGTCACGACCGGCGGCCCCAGGGGGCCACCCAGACGACTGCCCACCACCAGTGACACGGGTGCCACGGCCCCGACCGTGGGC
>JALVPN010000201.1:7035-9076 GCA_027031765.1 Promethearchaeota archaeon
TCCAGTTGCCATAGAACCCACCGCCCATCTGGTCCCAGATCACGCTGCATTCCCAGGCGGTGACCTGGGCGCCGGTGGGGTTGGTCAGGACCAGGTAGATGTTGATCTGGCCGCCGGGGGCCAGGCCGGGATCGTCGTACGCCGTGGCCGCGGTGGCGAAGCAGAACCCCATCACATTGGGATCGGAAACGACAGGCTGGGACCACCCCATCACCGACCATGACAGGTGACACAGATGACCGACGAGAACCAGAGGCCCCAGTACTGCGCCCTCGACCGTTCGGCCGCTAACCTGACCCACCTCACAACAACTGTCGTCGGCCTCGCCACCCTCCTCGGTTACACAGGGGCACTGCTCCTCGTAACGGCCATCAGGGACTCACCCATCGGCCTCGTCCTGTTCGTCGCACTCCAGCTCGCCGTCGGCCTCCCAGGCACACGCCTCGCACACCAGGCTGGACTGCGCGCACGGAGACGCACGGTGCTCATTGACCCGGCCACACTGCAGGACGGGTGGGCCCGCATAGAAGAACCCGTGACACCCGCCGGTATCCCACACATCTTCGAGGGCCTCCAGTCCAGCACCCGTGAGTCCAGCACTGATAGACCCGTCGACGACCTCAACGACCTCGCATGGTTCGCCATCGTCGTCACAATGATGCTCAGTACCCTCGCCCTCTGGACAGGCGTCCCGTCACTCGTCGCTGCACTCGCCGGCCCCATCGCCCTCAGCACCGCCAGCACCGCCACCTACATCAACGGCTACAGCACCCCGTCCGGCCAGCACCTCGACCAGGTCCTCGACCACCTCGAGTTCATCGTCACCTCTCGACTACAACAACTCGACCAACTCCGCCAGCACGCCGACATCACACTCGCAACCGTCTGGCTCCAGAAAGGTACACAACGCGTCCTCTGTGACTTCACCGCACGCCTGTCCTGCAACGACACCACCGCCTACTACGCACTCGGCATCCCCTCCGACCGCTGCGAGGCCCTGCGGATCACCCTCCACAACAGTGCCCACCTCTCCACACTGGACACCACCCTCAGCCCACTCACCACTTCCGACCCGCCATGGTCACTCACAACCAGTCGCCACAGCACACCCGCCGACGTGCCCGACCAGACCAGCACCGGCACGCACGACCAGACCAGCACAGTCACTCTCACCAACCCGGCACTCTGCATCGACCTCACACACCCACAGTCCGTACTGCTCTCGCCCTCCACAGTCGAGGACTCCTCCAGACGCCTCCTCGACGCACTCGCACGCCTGGTCACTACTGTAGGATTTGGGCCGTAAGACCCGGCCGCTCACAGTCCCCCATGCCCTCATGACCCGGCGCCATCGGGTGCGTCACCGTGAGGGGTTCTGCTCTCCTCAAGCACCCGCCGGAGCTCCTCTAGGGCCTCCTCCAGTGTCATCCTACCAGCCTCCTCAAGCACCTGTTTCACCCTTTCTTCCAGCTTGTCAGGTGCACAGTCCTTCAGTTTCGACATTGCAATTGTCCACGACACAGGCTCAAGGGGCTCTGGTGAACCCTTCAGACAACTGCGTAGGGCGAGTGCGCACCCGAGACACCTGAGCCCAACCCCAACATCCGGCCGGTCAAGGATGAAGTGGGCCCCCGCAAGCATGAACAGCAATGGGACAGCCCCATTGAAGAGAGTCGGTGTCACGGACGGCATCTCTAGGATTTGCACCAGAGTGGTCTCACAGACACTGCGGGCCTCAGCAGGCTGGTTCATCTTGTATAGTAGTAGCACCAAAGAAGCCGCACTACGTGCGAGGTCAACGCTGTACATCGACGGTGCAGCCTGGGCCAGCCGTCTGTACGTGTCCAGTGCCTCCTTGTAGCACTCCTCTGCGTCCTGTGGTCGTCCAATCCTTGCGTAGAGGATGCCGAGGTTGCCGAGGGTTGCGGCTAGGTTCGGGAGGAACTGTTGTGGTGCGTCCTTGGCCAGCCGTCTGTACGTGTCCAGTGCCTCTCTGTAGCAGGCCTCTGCGTCCTGTGGCCGTCCGGTGTCAGCGTAGAGG
>JALVPN010000202.1 GCA_027031765.1 Promethearchaeota archaeon
CACCTGACGACTTCAGACGCTTCATCATGATGACAGGCAACGACCGTGCGGCACGGGAGGCACTCCTTGCACGGAACCGGGCGGTCAGCATCGCCCTGAACTCCGAGGCAAAGATCCGTGCGGTCGGAGCATTGCTGCGGACGTACTCGGATGAGAAGACCATTGTCTTCACAATGCACAACAGTCTCGTATACAGGCTGAGCAGGCAGTTCCTGCTGCCTGCAATCACCCACGAGACCCCAAAGGACGAACGCCGGACCATTCTCGACAGGTTCAGGTCAGGCACGTACAGGGCAGTGGTCACGAGCAGGGTGCTCGATGAGGGGGTGGACGTCCCCGACGCCTCTGTGGCAATAATTGTGAGCGGCACCGGCAGCAGCCGCGAGTACGTCCAGCGCCTTGGCCGTGTCCTCCGGAGGTCGAAGGGCAAGGTCGCAAGGGTCTTCGAAATTGTTGCAGAGGGCACCATGGAGCCGTCGCTGAGCCGCAGGCGACACCGCTGAGCAGGACTGGTGGTGGCAAAACAGATGTTGCCGAGCGAGCTCCTCGTGGTGCGCAGACGCGGTGAGACAATCAGGCCCGTGTTCATGGACGCGGACTCGCAGCACCTCGGGCTGGTCAATAGACTCCTTGGACTGTTCGAGGAGCACGTCGGGCAGTCACGCGAGGCACTGACACGAGCAGTGAGAGAGGTCGAGACCTCCTGGACCGACTACCGACAGGTGCGAGGGCTCGCACACCTCATAGAGCGTAGGTGCGAGTTCGCCGTTAGGGCCGCGGTTGAACCCCGGCGCGCACGCGAAGAACTGTTCACGGCTGCGGCCAGCAAGGCGATACCCACGACTGACGAGGAGCGGACAGAGATAGTGGCCGAGGTCGCTGCCAGGCTCGGCGTGCAGCCAGAGGACCTGGAGGCCAGTCTGTATGCTGACCTTCAAGATGCGCAGGTCCTCGTCAGGACACGCACTGTCACGGCGGAAGAGCTCCTGAAGGAGTACAACGTGGGCCTGACGCAGACGCTGCTGTTCCAGTGTGTCCGTTTCTCATTCACTCAGTGTGAGGACTGGAAACGCATGTTCAGGCTCACCAAGCGCTTGGGGCTGATGTACGAGGTGACCCGCGAGGGGGGCGAGTACTGGACGCACGTCGACGGCCCACTGACCGCCACACGCCTCACACGGCGCTACGGCACGCGGCTGGCCCGTCTGTTGCCTCACATAGTGCGCGCACCCGAGTGGGAGCTCAGGGCCACAGTCCTTGACAGGGCGGGTGGCAGCCGTGAGCGCGTCATGGTGCTTGACAGCAGACACCACGGCAGGTACCTTGGTAGCGGCGTCGGGCACACGGTCCTCTTTGACAGCGAGGTAGAACGCGACTTTGCACAAAGGTTCGGCTCTGCGAGCACCGGCTGGAAACTCATCAGGGAGCCATCGCCTCTACCCGTGGCCGGCTCCGTGATGCTACCCGACTTTGCCTTCGAGCGCTTTGGACACCGGGTCTACATGGAGATTGTCGGCTTCTGGACACAGGAGTACTTGTCACGAAAGCTCCACAAACTGTCAGGTCTCAGAGGTGTCGACATGCTCGTGGCAGTTGACAGAACCCATGCCTGCAGCGCAGTGGAGGCGCTCAGGGACACAGTGCGTGTGTTCTACTACAGTGGCAAGGTGCCCCTCAGACCAGTGATCTCGTGGCTCAAAGAGAAGGAACAGGCACTCGTGGAGGGACAACTCCAACACCTCGAAGAGGTGGGCATGGCCCTCACAGGGACGGTGGTCACGATAGGAGAGCTGGCCACAGAGAACGGCGTCCTAGAGGGTGTGATGCAACAGTACCTACGGGCCCACATGCCTGAGGGCTACGCACTCCTTGGTGACCTGCTCATAGACGAGGACAGACTGGCGGAGGTCCGGGAGCTCCTCGCCTCCGCCCTCGATGATGGCAGGAGAACACTGGCGGAGGTCGGCCGCACGATGCCCAGTGACATAGCCGCGCACCTGGTGACAGTAATTGAACACCTGGGCTACAGTATTGAGTGGGGCAGCCTTGACCCCGATGAGGCCATTGTCCGGCCGCCCCAGCGCGACACTGGGACACCATAGTTGCGTGTCAGGAAGACCTGCCTAGACCAGCCCCCCATGCCTCCGGACATGTGCCGCGTCAGCAGCGGGTCCCACGACCAATGTACAGTCCGCCCCAATGCGCCCGAGGACGCCAAATACGCTGTCTGCCATGCCGGGAGATGGGGCTGCTGGGAATAACCACACATCATTTATATTACCCGCAGATAACCCTTACATCGCGCTTCAGCAGTACGTTGGTGATGCGGTTCGCGACGATCGCTGTAGTGCTGAGGAGAACAACAGCCCGCACACCCCGTCGTTGTGGGCAAATGGTAGGCTATGGCTCATGGTGCGCATCTTCATAGTTGATGATGAACCCATTCTGCATCGGCTCTACAAGGATGTCTTTGCCATCAAGGGGTACGAGGTCGTCGACGATGCGTACGATGGTCAGGAGGCCGTAGAGAAGTTCGCAAACATGTATCCACGGCCAGATGTGGTGATCCTTGACCACAGGATGCCCAACAAGGACGGCATTGAGGCAATGGGGGAGATGTTGGAAATTGACCCCAATGCCCGAATCGTGTTCATAAGTGCCGATGCCAACGTACGCGACGAGGCACTCAAGATGGGGGCCGTGGGCTTCGGCCTCAAGCCCGTCACAATCCGACATATGCTGGAGCTTGTAGAGAGCGCAGCCCGGGGTGGTGGCTGACACCACACCCCATTGTCCAAGGGAGGGGCACGGAGGTGGACCCCGACAGGAAGATGAGAGTGGTCCTTGCCAACAACGTACCATTCCTCGTAGGCCTCCTCAGGGTCGCAATCTCGGATGCAGGCTTCGACGTGCTGGCCGAGTGCAACACGGTAGACGAAACACTTGATGCCTGCAGGGAGTACCGTCCCGACATCGTG
>JALVPN010000203.1 GCA_027031765.1 Promethearchaeota archaeon
CCTCACTGAGGAGACGACCAACGACATACTCGATGTGCTTGCGAGGATGAGCCGGAAACGATACGGGGGGACTGTGGACGAGCTTGGGACCGCAATCTTCAGGCGGATGACGCACCTGACAGTGAGGGGCTCTGTGTTCAGGTGTGTTGACTCAGGAGAGCACACGCCACTTGCGCTCGCATTCCGGTGGGCGACCTACCAGTCGTGGCTCCATGACCCGTACGATGCTGTGCAGCTGCTGATGCGCGCACTGGACTTCAGGTCAGGCTTCAACACTCTACCTGACCGGATCAACCCCGACACACGGCTCGTGCCGGTAGACGCAGGGATAACGATGACTGCTGCGTCCCTCCTGAAGTTCGTCAGGTGCATGGTGGCGTTCGAAGAGGAGGACGACCTCATCATGATGCGTGGGATACCCGACGCATGGTTCATGGAGAGAGGAGAACTGCTGGTCGAACAGATGCCGACCAAGTTCGGTACGACCACTGTCACGCTGGGCTCGTCGGCAAACCAAGAGCAGGTCGATGTACTCCTAGAGCACCTGCCACAGGAGATTGAGATATACCTCCCACAATATGTCCAGCTCTCTCTCGTGAAGGTCTTTGGCGGCACGGTTGTCAAACGGAAGACCGAGCATGGTCTGAACAGCGTGAGAGCCGTCCCCCTCGTTGAAAACGTTGTCCTGACATTTCAGAAGTGACACGTAGAGGACACACAGGGGCAGGGTCACGCAGAGTGGGCGCCAGTCGGGTACGGGCATCCCACCACCCATGTAGGCGTCTGCTGTAGGGGTGAGGGGATATCAGGACCAGAGCGTGCCCATCATATCGTGAGGACTTCGGGCCCGGAATCATCGTGCCACATCCACAGCTCGACAGCGCAGCGCACCTCTTTCGGCACGCCCCTGATCCGGACCCCCTTGTAGGCGCCTGAAAGGTCGAGAAATGGCGTCCCCTCATGCCGTGGCAGAGAACGGACCTCCTCAATCGCTGTGGGGGCGAAGTCGCGTGCAACTATGACCACCCTTGCAGGTGGGTACGGGATGATAGTGAGCTCACCGCGCTTCATTATGCCAATACCAAAGTCACCGGCCGCGTCCATGAAGTCCAGGACCTCACCGCGTCCGGCCTCGCCATCGATGACCTTGAAGAACGTCACGTCCTGGCTCAGCGCGAGGACGCCCAGCTCATTTGAAGAGTCACCGTTGAGGCCAGTGCGTTTCTTGCAGGAGTCGACCAAGATGTCAACGACGGCCTCAGAACCGTCACGCCTCATCAGCTGTGGTCGGAGCGTCACCTCGCCACCAAACCGTTTCTGGGCATATGAGGCCACGCGCCTGAGGAACGGGTAGCGCCGGTTGCGCAGGAACTGCTCCACAGTCTTCTTGAAGTCCTGATAGTCCTCTGGCTGCGGACGGGTCGGGATCCGGTACTGCTCCTCGAAGCGCTCACCAATCTCGTGGGCCAAGGAGTAGTTCTCTTGGAACTCAATACTCCGGGGGATTACGAGGGCCGTGATGGTACGTTCTCGCTGCGCAACGAAGACGGTCTTGTCCTCGGTGGTGAAGGATGTGAGACTCCCAATTGCGAGGTCCTGTGCGAAGTGGCCCACAGCAGCCACGAACGCTGAGAACAGCTCCGGTTCTATGTCACCGTTGAGGTTCGAGAACAGAGGAATGCCAGACTTCTTGTCAAGTACAATGACACCGTCTATGTCCATGTACGTCCATGACCACCTGTGGCGCGGGTGGGATGCACCACGGTGGTATTTTAATCGTTCCCGTTACTGCAAAGGATATTTGTAGAGTTGAAAGGTCGGCTCCGGAAGTCGTATATGGCGCCCGGCAGTGGGGTGAGACCACTCCCGTGGAGGCCCTGCGAATGGTAGAGGACATCATCAGCTCGGACTTCCTTGTTGGGGGGACGGGTGTTGCCGGCTCACTGTTTGCCCTGAAGGCAGCACGCCACGGCTCAGTGAACATCCTCACAAAGTCGACGTTTGCAGACACCGCGACACGACATGCACAGGGAGGGATTGCTGCAGTAGTGTCAAGCAGTGACAGCTTTGAAGAACATGTGCGGGACACACTCCGTGCCGGGGGCGGGCTCTGTCACCAAGATGTCGTGGAGGCCATCATCAGGGCGGCCCCCGAGAGAGTGTTGGAACTTGAAAGACTCGGGGTCAGGTTTTGCCACGCCGGGGAGGGTGAGGGGTTCGACCTTGGCCTTGAGGGTGGGCACAGCAGGCGGCGAGTGCTGCATGTGAAAGACCACACAGGTCTTGACATCCAGCAGGCCCTTGAGAGGAACGTCCGGAAAACAGAGAATGTGACCGTGTTCGAACACCACATGGCTGTGAACCTATTCGTCCGGGACAACCGCGTCACAGGGGCCTACGTACTCGACACCGAAACGCTCGAGGTGAAGCGCTTTGCAGCAAAGGCCGTCGTCCTGGCCACTGGGGGGGCCGGTCGCGTCTTCCTGTACACGAGCAACCCCGATGTTGCCACGGGCGACGGGATTGCAATGGCATACCAGGCTGGGGCAACGGTCTCGAACATGGAGTTCATCCAGTTCCACCCAACAATCCTGTGGCACCCGAAGATACGCTCGTTCCTGATATCGGAGGCCCTGCGGGGTGAGGGGGCAGTGCTCTTGGGGCCGGATGGGCAGCGGTTCATGCAGCGGTACCACCCTGACGCCGAGCTCGCACCACGGGACGTTGTGGCCAGGGCAATCGACAGCGAGCTCAAGAGGACAGGCGCAGACCATGTGTTCCTAGACATCTCTTTCAAAGACCCCGACTTCATCAGGGAGCGGTTCCCCGTAATCTACGAGACCTGCTCCCGGGCTGGGATTGATATGACACAGGAGCCCATCCCGGTGGTACCAGCGGTGCACTACACATGCGGTGGCGTGCGCGCCGACATCAATGGGCAGACGGATGTGCTGGGA
>JALVPN010000204.1:0-5333 GCA_027031765.1 Promethearchaeota archaeon
GCTGACGGTGGTTTCAGGGTCGAAACAGAAGGTGCCACGGGCTCCGTCGTGGAGACCGCCGTAGTGCTCGATTTCCTGTCCGAAACGGGGCTCCCCCTTGACCGGAACGTTGTGGTGCACGCCCTTGAGTTCCTCCGCAACTACCAACGTGAAGACGGGGGCTTTGCGGAGAGCGCAGACATCCGTCACCCTGATGACTGGCAGGACGAGTACGTTTTTGAGAAGAGGGTGTCAACACCGCACATCACGGCGTGGGTACTGCGGGTGCTACTGCGTACACACTGCCCGAACGGGCCACTGTGTCCTGACAGGCGGGCCGGACTGCTCTCGGCAATCAGGTCGCGGATCAGAGACAGGACAGCAGCGTACAGGGTGAGCACTGACAGGGCACTTGCATACATGGTGTCAACGCAGAAGGCGGACGGTGGATGGAGCCGCTTCCGTAGCGAGCGGCGGAGCAGTCCACACCTGACAGCCCTCATCGTGGTCGCACTGGGTGCGTATGACGAGTTCCTCGGGTCGGTCGACGCTGACCGGTTGTACCGGTACTTCAGGGGACACCAGAAGCACAACGGCAGCATTGGTGACTGTCTCGATGCCACCGTGCTGGTAGCAGAGGCATACTGTACCCTTGGCCGGGATGACGTAGAGCGTGGCCCATGCACCGAGAGGCTCTGGGAATGGCTGTCCAGTCAACAGGAAGACGACGGCTCCTTCATTGACCGTGACTGCGGGTGGCCGGCCAATATGAGGACACGTGTCCAGTGCTCGATGGATGTCATGCGTGTGCTCCACAAGAGCGGACGCTACGGGGACAATGGTGATGAGAGTAGGCACTGACATGGTACGGGTCTTCTGGGAGAGCGCAACTCATTGGAGGAGGCTGTCCCTGCTGCGGCAACTGGGGGCACTTGACACGCCCCTCGCACGCGGACAACTGGATGTCCTTGCCCGTCACAGGAGAGAAGACGGCGGCTTCGCAAGGGCGACGGACGAGCCATCATCAGTACTACCCACATGCGAGGCAGTACTGGACCTCCTCGGCACGGGGGACCCGGCACACACACAGGTTGTTGGAGCAGCTGTGGAGTTCCTGTGGGGGCTGCAGAACGACAATGGTGGCTGGCACGAGTCCCCGGCACTCCCGGACGACAGGGTGCCGTTCTGGTCAAGCAAGGAGAGGGGTGTACCAATACTAACAGCCAAGTGCATAGAGGCACTCGTAGAGGCCGGACACGGCGATGACACACGCGTCAGGAAGGCCGTCACGTGGCTGGAGAGCATGCAGGCCCCGACAGGGATGTGGTGGAGCATCGAGGGGACCACACCTGACGATACAGAACCGGACTCCACACAGGCAGCACTCTCGGCCCTGCTCAGAGCAGGCATTTCCAAGGACTCACCGGTGGTCCAGAGGGCCTGCAAAGCACTCGAAGAGTTTGCCTTGGACGCAGCTGCAGCATGGGAGAAGACACACCCGCCAGTGTGGCCTTGGGCGGCGGCCCTCGACGGTCTTGTTGCTGCCGACAGGGGCATGGAAGACAGGGCAGTACGCCACGCCGTCGAGAACATCCTGCGTCTGAGGCAGGAAGAGGGTGGCTGGCCAGACAAGTATGAGTTCCGTGTGGTGCCCACCTTCGTTGCCCTCGGACTCCTCACCCGGGACGCAGTACTGACCGCTCTGAGCGCTGTGACGGGGAGCCACATGGCCTGATGCGAGGGCCAGACAGGGACAGGAACCTCCTTGTTATGTGCCACCGCCTGTATGAATGACAGGCCAGACAGGGACAGGAACAGTGCGTGTGTCGCGACAGCGGCACGGCTCAGATCACTACGCTCTCCACTTCAACATCACGGTGCTTGATGCTGAGGGCATCCGCCTTGATCTTGCGGCCACCATAGAGCTCCGCGTACTCCTCACCCCTGAAGAGGGCATCCGCAATCCGCCCCAGGGCATCTGACTTCATAATGCCACTGCCACTGGCCCCATTGACCACCAGGACGCCGTGGTCGAAGTACACGAAGGGGATAGCGTCTGGTGAGTAGCAGTAGCCCCCAGCCCAGCTGTTGACGGGTCGGACATCCTCGAATGCGGGGAAGTACTTTGAGAGCACCGGGTACACGCTGTTCTCATAGTATGCGCTCTCGGGTACGAGGTCGTCATCGGTCTGGACGTACTTGAAAGCACGGCCGAGCTTGTCGCCGCAGCCAATCCAGAAGCCCTTCTCCTGTAGCTGGGGCCGGAAGTAGACACCGGCAGACGGCAGGATGGTGAACGGTATGCAGCCGAGGCTGTTGAAGCCATCCGTAAAGAGGAGCTCGTTGAGTGCTGGCTTGTCAGAGGCGTGGACGACGAAGAGCTGGCGTTTCTTGCCTTTCGTCTGGCTGTCAATCCCAATCGGGTCCAGTAGCGCGTTTGACCATGCACCAGTGGCGAGCACAACTGCATCACGTGCACGGAGCTCGCCCCTGTCGGTCTGCACTCCGGTGACGCGTTTCTCCTGCCACACGAAAGGCTCCCCCGGCAGGTCTAGCTTGGGGTCGGCCTCAAGTATCAGGCGCTCGACCTCGACACCAAAGCGTGGCCTGACACTGGAGAGGCTCTTGAACTCCTCGTAGTAGTACTCGACTAGGCGCGTCGGGTCCAGGACACCGCAGTCACCCCCATATAGGCCGTAACTCGCCTGTTCGAGGTGCATCAGCTCGGCCTCCTCATCACCCACAAAGTCCATGTTCAGGCCGGGCACCATCTGTGTGAGCTCTTCCTTCTCGTACACCCTGTAGTTGATGCCGGAGGCGTCCATGCGGTGCATCCATAGCTGGGCGCTGCCATTGGAGAACTGCCTCTCACTGAGAAGCCACAGATAGCCGGTCTTCTCGAACAGGAGCTCTCGACCAAGTCCCTCCTGTACGTGCTCGACGTACTTGATTGTGGTATCAGTGAGCAGCTGGTTCGTCGAAGACGCGAACATGTTGCGGACAGCTGCGGCACTCATTGCGGTATTGGCCTGTCCGGGGGCAAGGTAACGGTCCAGGAGGAGTACGTCCTTGTCCGGGCTGTTCTTCTGGATGTAGTATGCAGTTGCGACGCCGAGCACTCCCGCACCAACAACGATGACATCAAAGGTCTCAGCCTCGGTCATGTGTTCGGGCCTCCTCGTCTGGTGCCGGCGTGTGGCAACCCACCCTAAAACCCTTTCCGACTGGGCCAGACATGTGTCCTCACTGCCAGTTCCACTCGTACTGCCACCGGGCCGGGCTGTCCCGACATGGAGCGGGAGGTACTATCATGTGGGTGGGGGTACCGTCAGCTGCATCCGTTCATTGAACATCTCCGACAGAAAGAGCCGTGACACTATGAAGCCCGTTATCGTCACGGCGAGAAAAATCATGATGAACACGATGACCTGGAACAGGGCGGCCCGGACAGGATTTGCACCACCGATTATCATTCCACTCATCAGTCCTGGGATGCTGACTATACCAAGCGATGCATAGCGGTTCAGGTTCGGCAAGAGACCCGCCTTGATAGACTCTATAATCGTCAGACGGGTCGCCTGCGCAGGCGAGGCACCGAGGGCAAGAGCGGTCTCGAGGAGCGGGCGCTGCTTCTGTGCGTTCGACCACATCCGGTCAATCACGAGGCTCGACAGGGTCATGCAGTTCCCAATCACCATCCCGCCCATTGGTATGATGTACTCACCGATGGGGACCACGACGCCGAGCACTACAGCAACGGCCATGACGCACTGAGAAGCAATGAGTATTGCCGGCAACGACACCCTGAACACCCCCGGGATGTGGTCGAGGTTCTCACTCGTTGTATGTGCTGCGAACAGCGCCATGAATGCCAACACGATAAAGATCACCACGAGGTCACGGAGAGCAAAGATTGTGACGAGTATCACGGCCATCAGCAGTATCTGCGCAGTCCCACGAACGGTGCCGACGATGAGCCTCTTGCCCACACCGAGGCCCTGCCATCTCGAGATGGCAATGAGTACTGCGAGTAGCACGAGGGCCGCAAGGTACCGTGGGACTGCATCGAGGATTTCCGGGTCGAGCGACCCGAACCACTGGACAATCTGGTCAATGATGCCTACAATGTCGGACTGCACTACTGTGACACCCCCATACTGCTGCTGTCCTCACTGTCCTTCCGGTTGTTGTTGTTGAGCTCGACCACCCTTGAGGTGAACCGCCGGGCCTGTTCGCGGTTGTGCGTCACAATGAGCACGCCAATATGACGCTCCTCCAGTACTGCACGGATCGTGTCCTCAACGACAAGTGTGGCCTCGTGGTCAAGTGCGGAGGTCGGCTCGTCCAAGAGCAGCGCATCGGGCTTAAGTAGTAGGCCCCTCGCAATTGCCACGCGCTGCATCTCGCCGCCCGACAGGTTCCCTGCCACCTTGTCGAGGAACTCACGGCCCAAGAACACATTGTCCAGTGCACCTACGAGCTCGTCCTCAGTGGCCGAGAGGCCATGCACACGGAGCCCCCACAGGAGGTTGTCCCGTACCGTGCCCGAGAACATGCTCGCCCGCTGAGGGACGAGAATCATCCGGCGTCGCAGCTCACGGGGGTCGTACTCCGTCACAGGGACGCCGTGACAGAGGACTGTGCCCGTCGTGGGCGACACGAGGTCGACGGCAATCCTTAGCACCGTACTCTTCCCCGAGCCGGAAGGGCCGGTCAGTCCGAGGATCTCGTCGCGGTCAAGGCGCAGGTTGAAGCCCTCGAACAGTGGCCTCTCGTCAAAGCACATCGACACGTCACGCATCTCTAGGACTGGCGGTGTTCCCATGGTGGTCATGGGGCCGGCGTGTACGCTTGCACTGTAAGAATGTATGTGTTGGTGTCATCTGACATGCCCCGACAGCTACACGAATGACCTGACAGGGGCCCGAGACGAGAAGACAGCAATACCTGATGGTGTGTTGTGGGTACTGCCAGACCACCGGGGCGGCTCACAGAAAGCGTCTTAAGAACGCACCCTATGGTGCCGACGGTGATCGCGTTGTCAGAGGAGCGCGGAGAAGACGGACTGACTCTTGTTGCGGGTGACACACGCACCAAGGACATTGCGTTTGGGGTCGTGCTCGCAGCACTCTGTGGAGTGGCTGGCATGGTGCCGTTCAGCCTCTTCATTGGTGCAGGAGGTGCTGCGACCGCAAACATCACTCTGGTACTGTTGCTGGCACCGCTCTTCGGTGTACTGCTCGGCCCCTACAGGGGCTTTGTGTTCGGCCTCATTGGCGGCGTTGTGAATGCAGCTGTCGGTGTGGCGGTCAGCAATGTGGCCATGCAGTTGCCTACAGTTGTCCTTGGGCCCG
>JALVPN010000204.1:5343-8887 GCA_027031765.1 Promethearchaeota archaeon
GCCCGCAGCATCAGGGCTGTTCGCTGGACTGTGCCTGAGGCGTTCTGTCAGGGCCGGCCGGGCAACACTCCCAGGCCCCGCACTCGCAGGTGCATACCTGACGGTCATCGTGATGCTGTACCTCCTGCCAAACTACGAAGCATGGTGGTTCATCACACCATACCTCGGAGCCATAGCGGTGGCACTCGTACTACAGGTCAGGCCGGTGGCATACGACCCAGATGCACGGAGCCCTGTACAGTACCTGCAGCTACTCCCGCTCACGTTCGTGGGCACGATGGCAGACCATTCCATGATGATGATGGGCGCCGTCTACATCCTCGCAATCCCGCCAGAAGTGTTCGGGACCGTCGTGTTCCCAGCCATGCTTGTTGAGAGGTGTGTCGCTGCAATCGTCTCTGCCGTCTTGTGCGCCATCATAGTCGCAGTATTCCGTGACGAGCTCTCACTTGCCGTTGTGCGCCGCAGGGGCTCTTGATGACGCTCATCGCCCACCGGACGGCCCGCACAACAGCCTGACCAACATGGTCACTGCACGGACTTGCAGGTCAAGGGCCATAGACGGTAGCTCGTGACGTCCTGATGCCGCGACCTGGTCCGGTAGTGGTGGGAGGTGCACGAACACGGTCCTGGCCCCGAGGGCACCCGTGTGCACCATGTGGAGCACGTGAAAGTACAGCCAGTTGCAACCATAAGTACCGGCATGGTGGCTCACGCGGGCTGGGATGCCCTCTTTGCACAGAGCATCGGCAAGGGCCCAAACATCCGCACTGCAGAAGTACGCTGCCGGGGCGTCAGGCACAATGGCATCGCTCTCAGGTACTTGTCCTGCATTGTCCTTGCGGTACGGGTCTACGGCGTTGAGAGCAACACGTTCCACCGTGACCACCGGCCGGTAGGCCTGACCGCAGAGGACGACCACCTCTGGCGCGTGCTCCGACAGTGCGCCACTTACCGTGGGCAGTATCGCACTGTACTCCAGGGGCACCACCAGGCCCACGACCTCAAGCCCACCAATGCGCATGCCGTCCATCGCCTTGGCGACCTCAGCCGATGGGTTCGTGTTGTGACCATCAAAGGGCTCGAAACCCGTCACCAGGGCTGTACCAGACAACTCCACAGCCTCCTGTGGTCAGTCTGTGGGACATGACACCCGCCAGTCCTCTTGGACACGCGCGCCGATAACCCAACATACAGACACCGTGTGATGGCCCCTCATGACTCTGACCCGGCGTCCGCACTCTCGTCCTCCTTGCGGCCAGTACCTTGGGGCCCACCTGTTGAGTCTGGTCCCGGCCTCACACTGGCGGGCGCTTCCTTGGAAGGACTCTCCTCATCGCGGACATCCGTCGTCACCTGTGCTGCGGCGTCCTGGTGTCCTCCGTCGTCAGGGCGCGTGTGATACATCGATGGGGCCTCCTTCATGTCAGAGACCGGCCTCCATTCGGCAGACTTGCCGACGATTGCCGTGAGCTTCTTGATCCTGAACATCCCGGCCGCTGCCACATCTATCAGCACGATGTTCATGACGAGGAGGGCGAGTGAGCCGACGCCGACAGAGAAGGCCGCCTGTGAGGCACCCACGACGCCGAGTGTGAGCATCATGCCCACGTTCACCGCGGGTGGCATCAGCGCTGCCGAGATTGCGACGCCTACCAGGGCCGACATGTCGCCGCGTGTCACTGACACTGCCACTGCGGCACCTGAGAAGAGGGCAATCCCGATGTCAAGTGCGGAGAACGGGTACCCGCGCCGTGTTATCTCTGTGACCACATTGTTGGCCAGGTCAGACTCCACCGTGCTGAGCAGGTCGGGCTGTATCAGGGGCATCGCCACTGCAAGGACTGCTCCGACAGCGAAGGAGATAGCTAGGGCTATCAGCTCGTTGACCGTGCCTTTCACGTAGAGGTCACGGTCGCCAATGACCATTCCAAGCGCCACTCCCAGCATCGGGCCCATGAGCGGGGACAGCAGCATCGAGGCTACGATTATTGTGATGTTGTTCTGGACAAGCCCGAAGCCGGCCATCGCAGCCGCAAGGACGACGAAGGCCAAGAAGTCGAAGCTCAGGGACGCCTGTGCCTGGACGTTCTCGTAGATCTCCTCCACCGCAAGGGTGGACTCACGCTGGATAGTACGCTCACTGGGCTCAGACTCACGGCGGGGTAGCGACGCATTCAGGTCGATGATGTCGATGAACCCAAAGTCCACACCGATACGCTTCTTCTTCAGCTTCTCAATCAACCCTGCAAGCATGCTGTCAGGGACGCGAAATATCAGGAAAAGGCCGCGCTCCATAGTCACTTGGATGAGGTTGTCAACCCCAAGAGAGTCCACAATGAAGTTGTAGACCCCAGGCGCCTTGTCCAGTGGTACCGTAACTTGTATCTGTTTCACAGGCCCACCAGCTCCGGTTCGGCCTCTGTGCCTGCCACCGGCCCACTATTAAGGGTTTTCCAGCAGTGTAAACCGGGCATACGCACAGTTCCCGGGCCCATACCAAGCACGACTGCGATGCAATCGGCGTCCGGGCCCTGCTGTCTAACCACCCGATACTGTGACCCCTGTCAGGGGGCCGCACTCCCAGACACTGAGAGGGCCGGGACATCTGTCACAGGAACACTCGCCCAGGACACCATCTAGAACAGTACGCATCAGGACTCGCTCTACCCTGCTCACCTGTTCCGAATCCGGGCCCAAAGGAGGGTGCCAATCTTTTTATGACCTGTCGGACACACCCAAGTGATAGAGTATGACCGCGACAGACAGGGACATCCTAGATATGCTGCGAGATGACCCTGAGAAACTCGAAGAGCTCCGCAGACTCCTTGGGGTCAGTCCTTCAAGCAAGGTCATCCGCCAACTATCTGAGGCAACTGAGAGAATGATCAGGGTCGTACAGGTGTTCGAAGACACCATACCCCGACTGCTGGAAAAGCTTGACACGGCCATCGATGCGATGCAGGGGGCCACCAGAACCCTCACAGACCTGACGACCAAGATATCAGAAGAGCTCATCCCCAGTATTCGGGAGCTCAGAAACTCGACCCATGACCAAGATGACAGGATGGCCCGCCAGCACGAAGAGTTCACAGCCCGCACCGATGCCATCACCCAGGAGTTGGCCCGCCAGCGCGAAGACTTCAATGCCCGCACCGATGCCATCACCCAGGAGTTGGCCCGCCAGCGCGAAGAGTTCCAGGCCGAAATGACCCGCCAGCGCGAAGAGTTCCAGGCCGAAATGACCCGCCAGCGCGAAGAGTCCCATAGAACCTATCACAGGCTGCAAGCGCGCATGGAGGAAAACGCCCGCCGTCTGCTGCATGTTGTGGAGCAGATTGGCAGGACAGCAGGGATGCAGTTTGAGCACCTAGTACGTACACTCATGGAGATGCTGTTGAGTGAGAGAGGAGTACTCCCAAGTTCATGCCGACTCGTGTCAGCCAAGCTCGAAGACCCCGAAATGACTGTGAACCCCAACTGCACCGAGGTCGAAGTGGACGTCTTCTGCGAAGACCCGTTGGTCATAGGTGAGGTCACGGAG
>JALVPN010000205.1 GCA_027031765.1 Promethearchaeota archaeon
ACGAGAAGGGAGGGGGTCGGCCCGGATGGGGTCTGCGGTCTGGTCACAGCAGTGCCTCGTCGAGGCGTTCCTGTTCGAGGAGTTCCTTTATCTCACGGGCAATCCGTCTGCCCATCCACATTGGCTCACCGAACTGGACGTAGGAGTAGGGAGAGTATGGGATCCAGATGTTCGTACCGGCCACGATACGGCCGCTGAACTCGAAGGCGTAGACCTGTTGGTGTCGGTCGATGATGGTCTCGAGGCAGAAGGGTCCAGGGAGCTCCTGTCCCACGAGTTGTCTGAAGGCGTCGACGAACCTGACGCCCATGTTGTAGTACTTGGAGAGGGTGCTCTCTCTGAGCACGAGTGGGAGGTTCCCGACCACGACGAATGACGGCTCGGTGTCGAAGCGCAGGTTGGCATCGGCGTCGGTCTCGTACCTGATGTCGGCACCGAAGACCTCGGTCTGTCCTCTTGCCAGTGAGTTGAAGTAGGTCACGTATACCTTGGTGCCCACGACGTACTGCTGGAACATGTACTCCTGGCCGGGCACCATCTTCTGGCGGGCCTCCTCGCGCCCCCTGGCGATGAAGTAGCCTGTGCCACCTGCTGCACCGTGGGTCTTTGCAATGACCGGGCAGTCGATCTCGTCGGGCGAACTGAACTCCTTGGGGGTCATCATCCCAGCGGCCTGCAACAACCTGGTCTTGAGCTGTCTGTCACCCTCCCACTTGAGGAGTTGCCGGTTGCCGAACATCCTGAGGTCTGACTTGAGCAGGCGGTCGGCGCCGATGTATGCCACGAACGAGCCGTGTGGGATGAGCACTGTGTCGTCCAGGTCCAGTTCGAGGACTTGTTCAAAGGAGCCCACCATGCGCAGCGACCCGCCCAGGCCAAAGGCACGGTAGAAGGCCTCACGTTCTGGGGTGCACAGGAGGACCGTTTCGAAGCCCTCTGCGCGGGCACCCGAGATGATGTTCAGTGCGCTGTGACTTGCAATCGTGCCAATCCTCGTCTTCAATCCAGTTCCCTCTCGTAGTCCCTTGTGCCGGGCTTGAGGCCACGGCCCTTGAAGTGGTGGTGTATGCGCCTGGCGTACTCGGTGGGGTACTCCTGGCCAAGACATGCCAGGCACAGGTCACGGAGTCCGATGGCGTTGATGAGCCCGTCCATGTCCTGGTATATGAGGGCATCCGCACCGATGAACGTCTCAATGCCGGGTACGTCCGTGTTTGACGCTATCAGTTCGCTGCCTGTAGAGATGTCAATCCCGTAGTAGCACGGGTCTGTCTGTGGCGGGCACGTTGCCGCAAAGTAGACCTTGCTGGCACCCCGCTGTCGGAGGTCGTCCACAATCCGTCTGGCGGTGGTGCCCCTGACGATGCTGTCGTCCACAATCAGCAGGGTCTTGCCGCGGATCTTGTCGTCGAGATAGAGGTACTTCCACTTTGCGAGGTCGTTGCGTTCGTGCTGCGACTGGAGGATGAATGTCCGTCCCAGGTAGCGGTTCTTGAGGATGATTTCCCGCATGGGCACGCCGAGTTCTTCGGCCAGGGCCTGTGCGGCGGGCCTGCTGGTGTCGGGGATTGGCACCACGTAGTCCGGCATCTCCAGGTCCATCTTCTTGAAGCACAGGGCGAGGGCGCGTCCCAGTCGGAACCTGACATCGTACACCAGCTGGTTCTCAATGCGTGCCGATGGCTGTGCAAAGTAGACGTACTCGAAGAAGCAGTGTGAGTGGGTGAGGTCCTGTGAGATGGAGTGCGACTCCATGCCACCGTCCGGACTGAAGATGATGAGTTCGCCCGGGTAGATGTCGCGTTCAAGGGAGACTCCCTGCATGTCGAAGACGGTGCTCTCGGAGGCCACTATGGCGGTGTTGTCCTTGCGGCCGAAGACGAGCGGCTTGAACCCGCGCGGGTCCCTCATGGCGAAGAGCCTGCCACGGTGGATGCCGGCAATGCTGTAGGCGCCATCGAGCTCGTCTTCCAGCCGTCTCACCGCTTCCACAAGGTCGTCGCCGGTCTCCGAGAGGTGCATGTCCAGCCTCTCTGCGATGAACTGGCTGTCGCTGCCGTACTCCCGGTCGGTGAGCCTGCGCAGGTTCGTTATGTTCCCGTTGTGGGAGATGGCAATCCTGCCACTTGCGAACGGGCCGGCACACTGGTCAAGGTCGTCCTCAGAGGTTATCCTGCGCCCATATGTCGGGTACCGCGTGCTGCCCAGGACGACCTCCGGTGCCTCGTCTGGGACTACCACTCTCTGGGGACTGCCCAGCGCCTTTGCTGTCGTGAAGCCCCCGTCCGTGGGCCACAGCAGTCCGGCAGCATCTTGCCCTCTGTGTGCGAGGAGGAGGAGCAGGCGTTTCGCCCTCACGAGAGGGCACTTCCCAAGGATTCCGAGCACACCACACAAGCCTGGGCACCCCTATTCTACTCAGTGATCATGACCCTGCGTCCCTCGACCCTCAGGCGTCCCTCGCAGAACAGCCGCACCGACTCTACAATTATCTTGTGTTCCTCCTCCAGTATCCGCTCAGCAAGGGTATCTTCAGTGTCGTCCTGGAACACCGGCACTGCACGCTGCAGGATGATGGGCCCGTGGTCGACCTCCGTGTCCACGAAGTGGGTCGTACAGCCGGTGACACGCACCCCGTACTCTAGGGCCTGCCTCTGCGCGTGCAGTCCCTTGAAGGCCGGCAACAACGATGGGTGGATGTTTATGATACGGTTCTCGTATGCCCTCACGAACTCGTCGGACAGGAGGCGCATGTACCCGGCCAGCACCACCAAATCCACCCTGTGTTCCCGGAGTATCTCCAGTACCCGCCGGTCAAAGTCCTCACATTGCGGGTACGTCATCTTGGTGACGACCTCGGTCCTTATCCCGGCGCGGCGTGCACGTTCGAGGCCGAAGGCCTTGCTCTTGTTGCTGAGGACCAGTACTATCT
>JALVPN010000206.1 GCA_027031765.1 Promethearchaeota archaeon
ACCGTCCTGTCAGCAGACCCGGAGTAGAGGTACTGGTCGTCCACTGCAAGCGCCCATACACCCTTCGAGTGGCCCTTGAGGGTCGTGACCTTCTCCCATGAGCCCTTACGCCACTCCCCTACTGTAGTGTCGTCGAATCCGAAGTCCTCCCATGAGCCCTTGCGCCACACCCCTACTGTACTGTCGTCACATCCGGAGTAGAGGTACTGGTCGTCCACTACAAGCGCATATACCGGGGCCAAGCAGCCGTTGAAGGTGATGGCCCTCTCCCAAGAAACCTTCCTCCACACCACCACGGTTCTGTCAAAAGACCCGGAGTAGAAGTACTGGTCGTCCACTGCAAGCGCCACTACCCAGTGCGTATGGCCCTTGAGGGTCGTGACCTTCTCCCATGAGCCCTTGCGCCACACCACCACCGTCCTGTCACCAGACCCGGAGTACAGGTGCTGGTTGTCCACAGCAAGCGCCTCTACAGACCATGAATGCCCCTTGAGAGTGGCGGCCTTTTCCCAAGAGCCCTTCCTCCACACCACTATTTCACGATTAGACACGGAGTAGAGGTACTGGTCGTCTACTGCAAGCGCCCATACACTGTCCGAGTGGCCCTTGAGGGTGGTGGCCTTTTCCCAGGAGCCCTTCTTCCACACCACCACCGTCCTAGCCTCTGTCCCGGAGTAGAGGTACTGGTCGTCCACCGCGAGCGCCCATACACCCGAAGAGCGGCCCCTGAGGACAGTGGATCTTTCCCAAGAGCCCTTACGCCACACTACCACTGTCCCATCACCAGACCCGGAGTGGAGGTGTTGGTCGTCCGCCGTAAGCGCCAGTACGTCTTCCGAGTGACCCCTCAGGGTTGTGGCCCTCTACCAAGTGCCCTTCCTCCACACTACCACTGTCCCATCAGAAGACCCGGAGTAGAGGTACTGGTCATCCGCAGCAGGCGCACCTACGGCTTTCGAGCGGCCCTTAAGGGTGGTGACTGCGGCCCACGCGTCCACGGTCCAGATGTGGACAGTACCGTCCTTGCACCCGACAGAGACATGCCCGTCATCACGGACCACTGACTGGACCGGTGACCCGTGGTGCAGCACTGCGACAACATGGCCTAATCCCTTCTCCCTGACAATCACACTGCCGTCGTTGGAGGTGGAGATGATATGGCGCGCCATCACACAGATACCAGTAGTCCCTTCCGAGTGGCATGGAGCGCCCCCAACAACGATTCCCAAGACTTCGTGCATTTCCCTTCGCAGACATCGGTGGGCAGGCACATCTTATGTCTTTTGTGACCGGCGTGGTGGAGGGCGTCTGCAGATAATCCTGGCTGGCCGGACGGGGTGCTGGGCACTCTGACCGCATACTGCCCTGTCATCCCATGACCACTGTTGCCGTCCGACGCCCCTCCCACAGCACGTACAGTGCCTGCTGCTGAGCAGATGTGTCCGGCCCCAGACTCGGATGGCGGCCATCTGAGGCCCAAGTGCCAGGAGGCACCGGACAGTGTGCTGACGCGCGAGTGTGACCACAACCTAGTCCTCACGGCGCACCCGCTGCAGCAAGCGGTCCACTTGTCCTGTGTCCTCACCCAGCACGTCCGCGCACAGCTCCCGGGCCTGCAACAGTGCGCCCTGGAGCTCCTCGGCCTCCTCCCAGTACCTGTCCTCGTCCGCCGGAGGACTGGCCAGCCACTCCTCAGCACGCGCCACCACGGACTCCACGACCTCACGGGCCATCCACTCCGGTATCCTGGGTCTCTCTGTTCCCCTGTCATCTCCCGATGGCGCCTCACTAGTGGCCGTGCCCAGTGTGTCCAAGCGCCGCTCCACCGCGCCCATTCCACGCACCACCTCCTCCTCCACGACCAGCCCCTCCGCCAGACCACGCAGCTCTCTGTACTCCGCCAGCAGCTCTCTGAGACGTGACGTCTGCCCGTCCACCGGGAGCCGCGTCGCCGCACCCACCTCCGATGCCAGGGTACCAAGCTTGGCCCTGACCACCGCCTCACGGTACTGTGCCGCCAGCTGCTCCGCTCTCTCAAGGCCACCACGGGCCCTCTCCTTCAGGTCCGCCGGCACCCGCCCGTCATCGAGCAGGGCCCGGTACCCCTCTGCCAGCTCCCCCACGCGCTTCACGAGGTCCACCGACGGTGCCCGCGCCCTTGAGAGCTCCTCCAGCCGTGCCTCGAGGCCCTGCAACACCGGCAGGTACTCCTCAGTCCGTGCCTCCAGGTCAGCCTGCCTCAACAGCCCCTCAAGATGACCACGGTGCTCCATCACCAGCTCGGTCAGGCCATGACGACCGGCAAGCCCACCCATGCCGTCACATGCCCCAATCAGGCGCCTCAACTCCTCCATGCGCCTCGCCCGCGGCGCGTCCCCCAGTGCCGCAAGCCGCGCGTGGGCCTCCTCTATGCGCCCCTCAATGTATGCCCTCACAGCCTCAGCGACCTGCCCCTTCGCACGCCCGGTCTCCCGACGCAGCTCCTCACGCAGCCCCTCGCTGAGCCGCGACGCCCCGCAGAGCTGCCCCATGCGCCCGAGCAACTCCTCCATCGCCCGCACCGTGTCCTCAGTGACCTCGCCCATCAACAGGCCCCCCAACTCCTCCTGCAAATCCCGGAACTCACTCCTCACCGGCGCATCGATCAACTCCTGCGTGCGCCTCTCCACACGCTCCAGCCCGGCCCGCGCACGCGCAGCGAGGTCGTCCGGTAGACCACGCACGTCCAGAAAGGCCCTGTACTCCGCAGCAAGGCCGTCAAGCATGTCCACACCGTCACCACCACGTGCCCGGCCGACCAGCTCCTCCGCCCTGCCCTCCAGCCCGTCCAGCCGCTCCGACAGGATGCGGTGCCTCACGGATTCAACCAGCGAGGACACAGTACTGTAACACCGGTCAAGCTCCTCGAGCGTGGCCGCTACGAG
>JALVPN010000207.1 GCA_027031765.1 Promethearchaeota archaeon
CGGGAAGAGCACGCTCCTCCGCCTCCTGTTCGGCAAGGAGCCTGCACCTGGTGGATACGTGCCCACGATCAACGTTGCCGTCGACTCGTCCGAGACCATCCAGTTCGGCACTTTCCTTGTTACCATCTGGGACTTTGCAGGACAGGCCGTCTTCCAGGACCTCTGGGGCTTCTACTTCCAAGGTACCGACGTCATATTCCTAATCACGGACTCGAGTTTCAGGAACGTCATGCAGACAAAGACGCTGCTCAGGAGCATCAAGAAAGAGGCGCCCGCAGTCCCCCTGTTCATCATTGCCAACAAGCAGGACCTACAAGAGTCCATGCGGGCCGACAAGATACAGCGCCTGCTGGGTGCACCGACATTCCCTATGGTTGCAACTGACAAGAGCCGTCGTGACGAGTTCATCCGCCTGATGCTCGAAGTGACAGCCAAGACCGTCGGTGTGGAGCTCCCCGACCTGCCGATCAGCGAGATGATTGTGGTACGCCGACGGACGGAGGAGATTGACCGCATCGGCACGTCGACGGCGCGGGTCTCGGCCCAGTCTGGCTACGAGGACGTCCCATATACAGAGGGGGTGACTGAGACAACACACGCAGGTCTTGCTGCTGTCACAACGACCGGGACGGACCCAGCAGTGACAGGCGACACGGCCGGGACCGACGGCACTGCAGACACGGCTGTACCGGCCACGGATGCGTCCGACGCTGTGGTCCGTGTGGAACCCACTAAGATCCACCACCTGCTGCTCCTTGTCCTCAAGCCAGGACTGTTTGACATCGCACTGCACATACCATACTCTGAGGAACCAGTAGAAATCAACTCGGTGACATCCCTCATCTCGGCCCTGGACTCGTTCGCAGGCATCAGTGCCCCTCCGGACGGAGAGGCCACGCAGACAGACGCCCTAGAGACAATCGAGCACGAGGGCAACCTGGTAATGATAGAGAAGTCAAGGCACTTTGCCCTAGCCCTGATTGTCTCCAACAGGAACCGCGAAGAAGAGCTCCGCAAGAAGATGGCCTCGGTACTGACAGAGGTCGAGCAGATGTTCCTCGCGTTGTGGAACCGCTGGGACGGCAGTACTGAGCCCTTTGAGATGGCCGTGTTCGACATCCTCAACGCACTACCAGTCCGCCCCCTCAGCCTCGACTACGTCATACGTTCGCGCGAGGCAGGGAAAGCCCTACCATTCAGGAACCGTGATGTCGGGCGCGCCATCGTTGAGGTGAAGATGGCCATTGAGCCAGGGATAACAGTGGGCGGCCTCATACGGAGCCTCGACATGCCTCGGGAGACCATTCTCGGCTGTCTGCAGATACTGAGTCAGTTCGACTGGATTGACTTCAAAGTGGACATAACGGAGGAGAGCCACCTGAAGAAGAGCGGCGAGGTGGACGAGGACACCCGGAAGGCGTACGGGGACGTGGTCGTCAAGTTCGTCGACCTGTGTGATGGCACCCGCTCCCTGCAAGAGGTCGTCCGACAGGTGAATGTGAGCCTCCAGGCCATGAAGTTCGTCGTACAGAAGCTCGTCCTCGATGGCATCCTCGAAGTCGTCGCATGAGCAGTACCTGCTGCACCACGCCGTCCCGGCGGCCTGTGGGGCCCCCTCGCAGTACGTGCTGGCTGAAGGGCCCTCCACGGTGGAGCACAGTGGGACGGCGCCTACACCTCAACCACGAACCGCTGGCCCATCTGGGGGACCTTGAAGCCCTCAGGTGCCATCCGCAGCGGCGTGTGGACAATGAACCTCTTGCCCGTACACTGGTGTGCGAATGCCTGGAGGTTCGACGACGAGGAGTGGGCACTGAGCCGTGCATAGTGTACAGTGCACTCGTGTGGCTCGTAGCCACGGAGAAGGTTCCAACCGGGAGTGCGGGGTGCAAGGTACCCACACAGGACCACTGCGGCCTCCGGGTTGCGGCTGTGCTGTCGGAAGTGTTCGCGTGCGAGGCCACCACCAAGCATGCCGCCACCCGCCACGAGTATGTCATCTGGGTCAAGCACCACTTTGTTCTTCTTCATCCCCTTCCAGTGGCCCTTTATTCCGACCAGTCGCGTGACCCGTTCTGCAAGGCCCCCGGTGATCACGTTTCGGGAGGCTGTGATACCGAGTTCTTCGAGTATCATGAGGATTTCCTGGCAACGGCCGACTGCGAATGTCGGGACTATTACTGGGCCGTGCTCCCGGACGATGGAGGCGATGTCCTCGCGCACGCGCGTCCTGTCAAAGTCCTGTCGTCCCCAGTAGGTGCCGTCCACTATCACGACGTCGGGGTCTGTGGGCATCACAGCGCCGGGAAACAGCACCGACCGGTCCAGGTTGAAGTCGCCGGTGTAGAGTATCATGAGGCCCTCGATATCGATGAGAAAGGCCGCGCTACCTGGGACGTGGCACGCATCGAGAGGCGTGACGACAATCCCCGGCCCCACCTCGCTGCTCTTGCCGACCTCGATGGGCACGTGCTGTTTCGCCACCCTGTCGATGTTGCGCTGTCTGAACCACGAGACCGGGTCCGTAGAGTCCCGCTTCCGTGGTGGGAGCGGGGTGCCCACTGTGAGGGCATCGTCGAGGAGCGCCTTTGTTATTGCCCCCGTCAGCGGGGTGGAACACCACTTGCCGGTGAACCGCTCGAACAGTATTGGGAGGCCTCCCGTATGGTCGAGGTGGGCGTGAGTGACAAGCACGCTGTCAATCACCTCCAGTTCGGGCACCCACTGGGGAGTTGTCTGGTTGGCAACGGACAGGCCATAGTCCAGGAGGACACCCCCCGTGGCGGTCTTGATGATGATGCCACTGTGGCCGATACCGGGCCCTCCAATGAAGATGAGCTCGACCTTGCGTGTTGGGACTGAGTAGGCCACAGACGGCAGGAGTTCACGCCGCATCCTCTCAGGGATCATCTCAAAGACAACAGAGTCGAGCGGCTCTGGCGTGGGTGGCGCCGGCAGCTCATGCAGTCGTACGGGGAGCACATCGTCGCTCCCCACCCGGAACCCTAGCGACCTGAACACGTCCTGCACCGCGCTCACGGCCTCGGGCACCGACATCGATGGGGAGAGGGCCAGCTGTGCCTGTTCGTAGGCCTGGGCCCTGAAGATGTCGAAGAGGCGCATCTGGAGGCCTTCTGGTAGCCACGTCTTTGTGGCATCATAGACGTCGCTGTACCAGCGTCCCTCGACAGCCTCGGCCATGTATTCGGGGTGCCTCACCAGAGTGTCCACGAGGCGGAGGTCGCCCTCACGGACGAGCCCCGACAGGTCGACACCCACGGTGCTGGCCGCCTCAGCAAGTCTGGAGGGGGTGACAAGCGGGGCGCCCAGGAACCGGATGTGCTCGCGGACCCGGGCGAGTACGTACTCCGGCTCATCGTCTGGGACTGCGGAGAGGAACACCAGGGCCTTGTAGAGCCACCTGTGGAGCTCACCGAGGCCCCTGCCATTTGACAGGGAGAACCGGTACACGTACCTGAAGTCGTCCTCGGTGTAGTTACCGAGCAGCATCCCATACATGCAAAGTCCGAGGCAGTGTATCATCTCAGTACCCGGCAGGCCGCGCACAGCATCACGCAGTACGAGGCCGAGCTGTGCGTGCACAGCCCTTGCCGACCCGAGCCCCACGGGTTCAACGTCATGGGCCCGCAACAGCTCGAACGGGAGGAGGTCCCGCGGCAGGCCGAGGATGTCCTCACCTTCCGGGATGGCATGTCCTTCACCCGCAAGGGCAGCGTCACTGGCAGCCTGGTCGAAGAAGTCAGAGATCACCTCGTTGTCTGTGTGTGGGAGTCGTTCACGGAGTATGGTCATGTCAATCACGTCGTCCGAGCCCTGGTGGACTACGTTGGCCTGGGGGGCCAGGGGTCACCCTATACAGGCCCTGTCTGCTGTCACGGAGGGACACTCTCTTCTGCACGAGCCCCTCTGAGATCAGTAACGAGAGTGCATGCCGGACAGTCCGGGCTGGTAGCATGGTCTCCTCAATAATCTGTCGCTGGGTCAGCTGGCCCTTGTACTCAAGGACCTTGAGCACCAGCTTTGCACTGGGTGGGAGGTCGTGGGCCGCATTGTCGAAGACCTCGGCCTTCTTCAGTAGCTTGCCCCGGAGCACTGCAATCCGTTCCTCAGAGAACTTGACGAACACGGCGTCAGAGTCGGAACGCCTTATTGTGACCGGCCCGTCGCCGACCTCCTTCCGGAGCTGTCCGTCCAGGACCGCCTCTATCTTGACCGAGCTGATGAGGTCACGGATCTCGACCTCCATCCTGTCCGATACGATGAGTGGGCGTCGTGCCGGGTTCACACTATTGACGGTGACTATCGAGAAGACCGGGGCCGAGTTGAGGACGACGGGCCCGCCCACGCTCATCGAGTAGGCCGTGCTCCCGGTGGGCGTGGACACGATGAGGCCGTCACTACCGTCCTTCCAGAAGGGCTCACCGTCGAGGACGAGGGTGTACCGCATCAGGGTCGCGCTCCGACGTGCAAAGACTGCCACATCATTGAGGAGTGGTGGTGACTCCGAGCCCCCTATCGTTGCCACGAGCCGCATCCGTCTGTCCTCGGTCCACCTGCCATCCATGAGGTCTCCAACGACCGTGTCGAGCGCCGTCACTGTGACGTCAAAGAGGAAGTCGGGCTGTCCTTTCGACGACACCGGTAGCACTGGGGTCTCCCGGTCACCGAGACGGATGAGGGTGTCCAGCAGACACCGGTCTGAGCCCACTACTGCAATGATGTCAGCATCAAGGTCTTCCAGTTGGGCGCCCTCCCTGCCCAGTGTCGCGGCCAGTCTCTGCTCAAGCGCGACCTCGACACCTGCCGCCTCGAACGTCGCAATTGCCGTCCGTGCGTCCTCTACGACTGTGGCCTCGGGACCCGAGACAATGCCCACGCGCGTCCTGCAGACCTCCTTGGAGTACCATATGGTACGGGCAAGTCACTTGCACCCGCCCTCTTAAGTGAGACGACAGGGGATGCGGCGACAGCGTAGTCAGCGGATGGCAAGAATTGCCTGTGCCTGCCCGTCCCTGTCCGGTTTGCCGATTGAGATTTGCCTTTAAGGGCTTGGGAGGCCAGCTCCATCGGCGTCTGACGATGACCTCAGACCTGAATGACATCCAGCGAGAAGTCCTCGCACTCAAGCGCGAGCGCGGGGCCCTCGTCCTTGCACACAACTACCAGCTGCTAGGAGTACAGAGGGTCGCAGATTTTGTCGGCGACTCGCTCCAGCTGGCCCGCAAATCGGCCCAGGTCTCAGGGTACAACATGATTGTGTTCGCAGGTGTCCGGTTCATGGCAGAGATGGCTGCAGTCCTTGCACCAGAGGTACCAGTCTACATACCGGCACCAGACGCACTGTGCCCGCTGGCCGCCTTTGTCGATGGCGAGAAGGCCCGCAAGTGCAGGGCACAGCACCCTGGCGCCCCGGTTGTGCTGTACGTGAACACGACAGCGGAGGCCAAGACCGAAGCCGATGTGATATGTACGTCCAGCAACGCGGTCGAGGTCGTCGAGTCGCTCGGTACTGATACTGTGATATTTGGGCCCGATGCGAACCTAGCAGAGTATGTCCGCAGGCAGACAGGCGTGGAAGTCGTGGACGTCGAGCCCCGGGGCCACTGTTACGTCCACAGACAGTTTGATGTCGCACAGGTCGAGCTCCTGAGAGAGGAGCACCCCGGTGCACTGGTGCTCGTCCACCCGGAGTGCTCGCCGGAGGTACAGGACGTGGCTGACATTGTCTGCTCAACTGGCAAGATGGTGAAGGTCGTTGCAGAGAGCAGGGCAAGGGAGTTCATAGTGGCCACGGAGGTCGGGCTTGTGGAACGGCTCCAGGCAGCACACCCTGACAAGACCATCATCCCAGCCCATCCCGGGGCAGTCTGTCGCCAGATGAAGAAGACGACCCTGGAGAAGGTAGTGCATGTCCTCCGGGAGCTGCCAGAAGAGAACCTCGTCACAGTGCCCCCTGAGAGGGCAGAGCGGATACGGCGTGCGCTCGAGCGCATGGAACTGACCGTGCACAGGCCCCCGGTCGCCAGCGTGGTGGCCCATCACTAGCCGTGGTCTGATGACCCTTGTTGTGGCGGCTTTCTAGAAGCCTACCCCTTGGTCGACGGGGACGGCACAGGCTGGCCACCTAGTGGCTGGGTATCACCACCGTCAGGACTTCAGAGAGCGAGTGCACCACTGGGCCAGTATGACCGACACGTCTGAAGTCGTCCTCACCGAACATGCGGGCCACCGCAATGAACCTGCAGAACCCGACTGACCGCTCGTAGTCCTTGAGGGAGTCACCGACAAAGACCGCATCGCTGAGGTCGACCCCGTGCACACGCTGGATGTGCATGAAGTGGTGGGCGCCCTTCTCAAAACCGGGCCTGTAGCCGACCACCTCGTCAAAGCAGTCCAGCAGTCCGCGCCGCCTGAAGTACTCCTCGATTGTGGGCTGGAATGTGGACGATGACACGAACAGTTGCATACCCATCCTGCGGAGCGCCCTGACCGTGGCCTCGGCATCGGGGAACAGCTCCTGTTCGTATATGCACTGGAGCTTGAGGGCCTCGAACTCCTCGACGGCACGCCTGTTTGCAGGGTGTCCGGGGAAATTGAGCTCGACCTGGTGCTCGTAGGGCAGGCCCGTGGTCATCCTGTAGCGGCGGGTGGCCTCCTCCTTGGAAACACCATAGTAGTCCATCATCACGCGCACGCCAATCCTCTCAAGGAATGGCATGCTGTCGGCCAGTGTCCCATCGAAGTCGAATACAATGGCACTACACCTGACGGTCGCTAACATTGTTGTCTGGGCCTCATATCTGTCAGTAGTGGTCGTGTGGGACGCCAGTCAGAGCACAGGTCAACTGGCACCTAGTCGTCACCGCCGCTGCCAGAGTGCGCCCTCTTGTACTCTTCTATACAGCGGTTGATGGTCTGGTAGGCCTCCCCAATATCACCGAACCGCTTGATCTCTGTGTGGACGCCCTCCTGTATCTTGTATGTGGCATAGAAGTGCTTCAGTTCCTCCACCTGACTCCTTGGCACGTCCACCAGGCCAGACACATCCCTGTAGTACGGGTCTCGTATCGGGACTGCAATCACCTTGTCGTCAACCTTGCCGGCATCGTCCATCTCCATGAGGCCGATGGGCCTCGCCCGGACAACGCAGGCGGTGAAGGTCGGCTCACTGATGAGCAGGACGACATCTAGGGGGTCGCCGTCGTAGTCAAGGGTGCGGGGGATGAAGCCGTAGTCGAACGGTGCAAACGTATAGAGCACCCTGTCGAGTCTGAACACGTTGTACTCCGGGTCGTACTCGTACTTGTTCTTGCTCGCCCTGGTCAGCTCGATGACCACGAACACCTCACTCGGTGGGTCAGGACCAGGCGGCAACTCATGGAGGTAGTTCGTCATCACATCCGAAAACTGCGGCTCTGCTAAAGAGTGTTGCCAGTCCCGTGCGCAGCTGACCGCCCTTGATAGACAGGGCAACGTGCCATGTAATGGTTGCTGAGAGAAGGCAAGGATAGGTGGGACGGTGGGACGTATCGAAAGGGTACTGCAACCTGCCGATGAAAGTTGTCGACTCCTTCTACGTCGACGGGTCAAGACTGGTCATCCACGACAACGGGTACGTGCGCGTCTGGGCCCTCCAGTCCATGATGCCTGTGTTCCCAGTGCCTGCGGTCAGGGAACACCTCCAAGAGGAACATTGGGTGTGCACGTCCTGAAAAAGGAGGGTGCCCCCTCACAGACCCGACAGCCCGTACACTTGCTTGCGTCCGTCCGGACTGTCAGTAGTCACCACCCGCTTGTGTGCCAGCCCCTTTGTTCTGACCCGTCCTTCACCGTCCGTTTCTCGTCAGGGCCGCCCGACTGCTCACGGCCACCACAGGCCACAACTACACAGCTGTGCGGCTCAGCTACCTCGTGGGACCGTATGTGGACGTCTAGCGCAAGACCAACGAGCGCTTCCACATCCTACCGGAGAGGACGACACCCTCCCACGCAGATTCGTAGAAGAACAGCTGCCACATGGCCATCCGCGGGCTCCACGGTCGACGTGGATAGGACGGTGGACGGATACTACCAAGCGCACGGCTGGCGACGCAGAGGCAAGGAGTGACTCCTCACACCTGGCCGCACACGCAGGCAGGCAGGCAGGCACCCGCAGTGCGTTTCGCACCGTGGCGGCAACAGGACCACTCATGGCCGTCCGGGTGTGCACCGGTGGGAGAGCAGGCACAGTACAGACCGTCAGGAACAGCCCGACATACCCGGGTATAGGGCCGCTCCCTGCACGCGGCGGATGTGCTGCCAGCCCAGAACGTTGTCAAAGGGGCACTCGGGGCCACGATTGCTGGGAGAGCATGCCCCTTAGCAGTGAGAAATAAGTACTTAAGAGAGATATCAATCAATACTATTTGCCAGGAGGGACAGCCCGTTTGCAGAAAGGGAACACAGTGTCGGAGGTACTAGAGGGAGTAGTGGATGAAACAGGTCTCGACCAGCTCGCAGTGGTGATGTCAGCGGGGGTCGTCGCAGGCGCTGTTGGGGAAGTGCCCCCACACGACTCGCGGTCTGTTACGGCCTACGCCTCTCTGGAGCTCACTACGCGGTTGCTTGGACTTGGCATGCCAGTCTACACGCGGATATCTGGGTCAAGACGTGTCTTCTATCTGTGTCACGTCGGTCCAGACAAGGACATGCGTTCATGGCTCGTTGCGTCAGGCCCGATAGCCGTGATATCCGGTCCGGGGAACCAGTTACAGGACGTGGCAGTAGACGGGGATGGCGCGACTGACAGCACGGAGGTCG
>JALVPN010000208.1:0-1134 GCA_027031765.1 Promethearchaeota archaeon
GCTGCGTCCAGCTCCACGACGCCCTCCATGTTGGGTGGGGCCCGTGCACCTGCCGTGAAGAGTCCGCAGCCCTCCAGCCGCCGCACAGCCGCCTCAACAGCGTCGAGTGAGCTGCCACCCCTGTCACGGACGCACATGCCAGTCCCTGCGGCCCCTTCAACAGCCTGCACCACCGCACTACGTACCGCCGGGTCGAAGCGGGTCGCACCACCATGGGCCACTACTACTGGTCGTCCTCTCCGCGACATGGTGGTGGGTTGTGCGGGCACACAAGAAAACTTGTTGGGTGGTATCCTGCTTGGCCCAACACACCAGTGTAAGCCGCCGGTGTCGTGGGCA
The DNA here is from genome assembly GCA_027031765.1 of Promethearchaeota archaeon. GTDB lineage: Archaea > Asgardarchaeota > Thorarchaeia > Thorarchaeales > Thorarchaeaceae > JALVPN01. The sequence continues at coordinate 340 of JALVPN010000208.1, forward strand.
CAATGGTTGTGGCGGTCCTCACAGCCCGAGTCTGTGGAGCTCCTCCTCGAACAGGCGTTTGCGCTGCATGAGCTCCGTCCTGCGCAGAGCGAAATCCTCGGGGCTGATACTACCATCCATCACCTGGCCGTCGAGCCTGTGCATCTCGGCTGTGAGCTCCCGTATTCTCTCGCGCACGAAGTCGACCCGGGACACAGCAGAGTCCCTACCAGTGCCCTCGGCGTTGGGTGTCTGTACTGACCTTATGCGTCCGTCCTGGATCCTGTATATCCTGTCACACTGGCGCGCCACAGACGGGTCGTGGGTCACTATCAATACCGTCTTGCCGAACTCCTTGTTCACCATGTGGAGGTACCGTACGACCTGCTCGCCGGTCTCAGTGTCCAGGTCCCCGGTGGGCTCGTCACACAGGAGCACCTCCGGGTCATTGGCGAGGGCAGCTGCGATGGCCACGCGCTGCCTCTGTCCACCTGAGAGCTCGTCAGGTTTGTGGCCGGCCCTGTCAGAGAGGCCCACCGCGTCCAGGAGTTCCAGCACCCTCTTCTTCCGCTCGTGGTCCACTGCTTACTATGACCTGGTGGCCGACCACGGCACAGAGCACTTCGGCGGCCAGCGCACCGGCTGCTGGGTCAATACATTGCCGGTCGGCGGCTTGATGGTTGAGCCAGAGGCCAGCTCGGGCTGTCAATGTCTGCACGCATTCCAGGTCACGCTGGTTTTCAAGACCCGGTCTAATGGTGTCCGCCGCACTTGGGGTATCTTCTGCTCGCGCGGCGAGTACATGCCCATCAAAAC
>JALVPN010000208.1:1144-1703 GCA_027031765.1 Promethearchaeota archaeon
CGGTTGTTCAACAGTGTCGTCTTGCCACTGCCGGACGGCCCGACGATGGCCACCATCTCTCCCCTGTCCACGGTCATGGACAGGCCGCGGAGTGCCTGTATCTCCACGTTCCCGAGCCTGAACACCTTGACGAGGTCAACGGTCTCAATATATGCCTCCGCCATCATATCACTATCACACCCTTAGCAAGTCCACTTTTGTCTCAGGTTCTCGCGACACCCACCAGACCGGGACTATGGCTGCCAGCGGCACGGCCGCCACAATCCCCAGCATGACGAGCCCTGACATCCCACCCATTACTACTCTTGACCGGATGAGGCCCGTGGCCTGGCTGTTGAGCAGGCTCGCGTTGCCGAACAGACCGACCACGCCTACGAAGAGCCCGAGGACGAGCGAGAAGAGCACCATGGTCATGATCTCACCGAGAAGCGTCCGGAAGAGCTGCCGCCTCGTGAAGCCGCGGACGGTGAGTAGCGCGATCTCCGACTCCTTCTCGTGCAGTGACATCAGGACTACGAGGGATGTCCCGGCCACTGCGAGGACCACTGCAAAGGCCACA
>JALVPN010000208.1:1713-24081 GCA_027031765.1 Promethearchaeota archaeon
GTACCAGTTGGCGTAGATGCCGGTTTTGCGCGCCAGCCCGGCGACGAACAGCGGCGTGTCCGCCGAAAAGGTGGTGGCGACGATGGAGGTTCCCGCGATCCACCACGGCAGGCGGCGTCCGGAGAGAAAGTACTCCTCGAGGCTCTTTCCCGCGCGGCTGGCGAAGGCCACGCCGACCCACTGCAGTCTCACCACGCCGCTCTCAATGGGACGGCTGTAGTAGTTGTCGAGCTGCGCGGTCACCGAGTAGGTCCGTGCCACTCCTTCTACCGACTCCAGGATGTCGTCCTCAACGAGTGTGCCGTTCGTCCCCGGTGTCGTCTTGATGAGCACCTCAGCAGTGGCCATTGGGAGGAAGCCCGTCGTGTTGAGGAACTCCTCTGACACAAAGGACGGGTAGTCACCGCCTGTGGAGACCTCGACATCGCCGGCCAGTGTCTCTACGAGCGACTGGTATCCTATCAGTCCCACGACCCTGAGGGTAGCAGGGTGCCTCCCGCCCGCCGGTACCACGTATATCCTGTCACCGACGGACACGTCGAGGGCCCTTGCGACCGTAATGGAGAGGATGACACCGTCGTCACCCAGCTGTGTGAACATGGGCTCGGGGTCGCCCACGAACCACTCGCGTTCCCAGTATGCTATCTCCGGCCACTCATCCGGCCGTATCGCACGTACGGAGAGCGCGTTCTCTCCAGCATACAACGTCAGTCGGTACTCAACGGTCGTGTCCTCGACATGGTCGAGCTGCTCGACTGCGGCGACAGCTGCCGTCACGTCCGCCCCGGCCTCCATCTCAACGCGGACATCAGCCCCGACTGTGTACCGTGCATTACGGTCAGTATGGTCGTACTGTGAGAACAGCTGGCCTGTGGAGGACACACCGTACGCCACAATGAGCGCCACTATGAACACCACGGCAGCGTTGCGTGCTGGGTTCCGCTTGACGTTCCTCGTGGCCAGGTTACCAAAGGCCCCGAAGAACCGACGTGCGGCCACGATGACTGAGTCCTGGAACCTCGTTGAGCCCCGCATGAAGAGCTTCGTTGTGCCGTAGAGGAAGAAGATGGGGCCGAGGAAGTCGAGTATCCCGTCCACCACGACCCACGCTATCGCAAGGAGCACCAGGAAGAAGTTCCCGGGCCGCAGCACGGTGATGAGCATCGACACATCGATGCCGAGTGCCCATATCACCATCTTGTATGTGCCCAGCACGAAGGCCAGTGTTGGCAGGAGGCGCTTGTACTCGGACGTCTCCTCCACGTAGACATACTGTTTGAGTGCGTCGAGTATCTCAAGGCGCGCGGCACGGTTTGCGGGCCTCCACACGGAGATGAGCGCCAGTACCATGCCCACTACGAGGGACAGGATGACAGCAGTGGTGTTGCGGCCGATGATGTTGAGCACATCCTCCTCCGGCTTGACCATGGTCACTGCAATCAGGGCCCCGAGGAATGATGCGCACACCCCCGCAACCGCCCCTATCAGCGCGCCTTCGAGTAGCAGCATGTTGCGTATGTCCTTCCGTTTGAAGCCCTTCGTGAGCAGCAGCCCGACCTCGCGGCGCCTCAGGTTGTAGCTCACATCACTCACGGTCATGCCGGTAAAGTACGCCATGAAGAAGATGGGCAGCGCCATGGCCGTGAAGGCCAGGTTCATCATGCCCGAGATGAACTGGAACAGTCTCAGTGGAGTCCCGAGCGGGGTGCTCACCTCAGCGCCGTAGCGCTGCGCGTACATTCCAATGCGGTGCATGACCTCCTCCACCCGGTCCACTGATGCGGGGATATCATACGGGTCGATCAGGGCCTCCCGGTCAATCTTGATGTGGATGCTGTTCTGGACATAGGCGCCAGTGGCGTTCGGATAGCTGTGGGCTGCTCTGAGCAGCGGCGCCCCAGTGTTCTCCCAGTCCACAAGGAGGATGTTGTACGGTATCTCGATACCACGCCCGTATGGACCGGCCAGTATTCCAGCGTAGGGGTTCTGCTGCAGCGCGTACCGGCTCGCATCCGGGACGTCCACAAAGCCAACGACAGTGACATTCCACAGCACCTGTTCAGGGCGGTCGTGACCAGTGCCGTCGCTGACCGTTACGACAACTGGTATGGTGACATTGTCCCCAAGTGCGAAGAGGGACTCGTTGAGAGACCCCACGAGGACGTTGGTCTCGTTAGGCCCGGTGGCCACTCTGCCCGACACCAGCTCTAGGCCAGCGCCGAAGTCAGACTCCCAGTCCATCGCAAAGACCTGGAAGTAGGTGCCAGTTAGGTTGTACCGGAAGGTCACGAGGGTCGTCCTTGTGCTCGCCACCACCTCCGAAACGTTCGATATGTCTTCCTCCAGGGCAGAGAACGTGGTGTCGGTCCAGTTGGAGGGGTTCGAGTTCACGACCACATCGTAGAGGACACCGTCCAGGGCGCCCTCAAGTGCGTCACGGGCCAGGAGGTCAGCAGCAACATTCGTGCCTGCGAAGAACGTGGTCGCTACGAGGACTCCGACAGTGAGCGCGGCGAAGAAACGGTATCCGCGTGCGACTCTCTTGAAGGCGTACTTGAACATCATACATGTCCCGCTATCCCCATGAGGTGCACCATCGCAAATTAAGGGCCACGTTCAACGCACAATCACGCAGACGGCACACAAGTGCCCCGGCTGGTACGGGGCGCCACTGCGGCCTGTGAGCTCCTCGTCGAGGGGCATTGACACCTGGCACCACTGTGGACTGGTGGGGGCCGTCCGGTGCTACCTACCCCGACTTGCATGTCAGTACCTGCCATACCTGCCGGGGCACACCGTACGTATCCCCCACCGGCACGGGCACGACCAGTCACAAGAAGGGGAAGGGGGAGGCGGCCAGCACTCTCCGTCGTGCGAGAGGCCTAAGAAGCCTCATGATGTGACGTCTGAGCCCAAGGCTCTTCTCCAGGTCTTCGAGGTAGTCATCAAAGGTGCGTGTCTGGAACTGTAACAGCTCCTGGGCCTTGCGCGTGTCCATCCAGTTGGTATGGTAGTACTCCTCGTCACTCTTGGGGACGAGGAACGCCTCCTCCGGCAGCTCTCCTATGCCCATCACCTCGAAGGTGGCCCTGATGAACTCCCTGTACGACATCCTGCACCTCTCACCCCCACCAATCAGCAGCACTTTGCCCTCGGTCGGCGCAGTCACCGCCCTCGCCACTGCAAGTCCCACATCCCGGGTGTGCACGAACTCCACCCGCTGGTCCAGCGGGATCATGAACATGGTCTTGTCCACCTCATTGTTGATCCAGTCCACCCGTATCGCAGGCACCACACCAAAGCGCAGTACTGTCCACGGTAGCCCGCTCTCGCACACGAGCTTCTCTGACGCAATCTTTGTCTCAGTGTACACATCCGTGGCCACCTGCGGGTCATCGGCAGTCTTCGGCGGGCCACGCGGCGGCTGGTGACCATACGTGGCCACGGAGCTGGCATAGATGAACTTGGGCTGTGTCCCCATCTCGATAGCCGCCTCCAGCAGGTTCTCTGTACCACCTACGTTCACCGCCCGTGTCAACTCCGGGTCGATGTCTGACCTCGGCGGTATTATGGCCGCAAGGTGCGCGACCACATCCACCCCCTCTACTGCGCTACGGACGACCCCGAGGTCCCGGACGTCACCCCAGCACACATCGAAGTCGAACTGTACGGCGAGCTCATGGTATACTTTTTCAGTGTGGGGCGTCTTGATGTCGAGACATGTCACCCGGTGACCGTGCTCGACCATGGCAAGAAGAGCACTCTCTCCAATGTTGCCAAATGCACCAGTCAGCAGGACCCTCATACGTGACCCCTCCCGCGTACACGTATAAATATTTCGAGCAGCGAAATATTCTATACGCGAAATATCTGGTGGGTGGGGCGCTGTGCCGCGACCGTCTCGTGAAACGAAATGTCCGTCACCGAAATGTCCGTCAGCCGTTATTTCCGGTGTCAAGACTTTTCGGTGGTCGAAGTATTAGTACCGATGGGCCGGTGGGGTGTTGCCCACGGGCCGTTCAGTGTGTCCAGTCCTACTACATGTGAGGTGCTACGTATGGACCGGAGACGTGGTGCGCTGGTCAGGGAGCTGGTCGAGCTGCTCCAGCTCCTGTCGAGGAAGCAGTGGTTCATGGGCAATACAGACCTCACGCTCGACGAGTTCCTCGTCCTGGACCTGGTGGAAGAGCGTGGCAACTGCACGATGGGAGAGGTCGCGGACTCCTTCTCCATGCCAAGGAGCACGCTGACAGGTATCATTGACAGGCTTGAGCGGAAGGACTTTGTCCGCCGTGTGCGTTCTGGTGATGACCGCAGGCGTGTCCGGATTGGGACGACGAGGCGCGGCAAGAAGGCCTACGAGAAGTTCCGGAGCTCGGCCCTCCAGAAGGTGGACACAGCACTGTCCCACCTGAGCGACGACGAGCTCGTCGACCTGATTGCCATTGTGCGCCGGCTTGCTGGTGCACTTGGCCTACCGGGTGCCCGTTGAACAGGCCAGTGGACTGACGGCAGAGCGGGCATGTGCCGGGACGCAACAGTAAAAATGGTGAGCCCTCTGCCGATGTGCACCGGCGGACACAACGGTGGACAGTATGCGCAGGGAACGACGTCTCCTCCTGGGTCTTTCAATGGTCGTGATGACCGTCAGTGGGATTGGCATGGCTGTGTACTTCGGTCAGGTGTCGGGCAGGGTCATGCTCGTGGTGGCCACGACGACCAGTCTCTATGACACCGGCCTGCTGGACGACCTGAGGTCCGTATACGAGGCTGCGCATCCCGACGTGAGGCTCGCCTTTGTGGCCACGGGGACGGGGATGGCGCTTGAGAGTGCCAGACATGGAGATGCCCAACTCGTGCTCGTGCACGCACCGGCCCTGGAGGCGGCTTTCATGCGGGAGGGTTACGGTGTGAACAGGAAGGTCTTCGCCTACAACTTCTTCGTGGTTGTCGGCCCTCCCGAAGACCCCGCCGGGATTGCCGGCCTGGACGTTGTGTCAGCACTGACGAGGATTGTCGGGTTCGGCCGCACGGAGAACGCATCTGTGTGGGTGAGCCGTGATGACAGCTCGGGGACGAATGTCCGTGAGAAGGCCCTGTGGATGTCCTGTGGCCTGGACTACGACGTGCTACGACAGGAAGCGTGGTTCATGTCCTCCGGGGCAGGAATGGGGCGCACCCTCACTGTTGCTGACGAGCTCGGCCTCTACACTCTCTCCGACGTCGGTACGTACCTCAAGTACAGCTCGGACGGGCTCGTGCACCTCCGCGTCTTTGTGGAGAACGAGTCGGCACTCCTCAACGTGTACAGTGTGATGGCTGTCAACCACTCGCTGGTGTCGCCGACGGAGTTCAGTACAGCAATGGACCTTGTTGCTTTCATCGTCGGCCCCGCACAGGACCTCATCGGGCAGTACGGGGTGGACGCGTACGGGAGGCCGCTCTTCTACCCGGCAGTGTCAGTCCTGACTACTGGGCGGCCCCCGACCACTGCCGAGGCCATCCGTACCGTGGCATTCATCGACTACGAGGGTACCGCCTACGAGTGCCCGCCGCCATACCGCGTTGGCGAGTACGGACTGTACCCATGAGGGACAGGCGATGACGGTCGAAGAAGAGATTGTGGAGATCACGCTCAGGTCACTTGCGGTATCTGGACTTGCCACCCTGCTGGCAGCGGCTGCCGGCATCCCGCTTGGACTGTTCCTCGGTCTTGCGCGTTCCAGGGGTCGGGACATGCTGACCGGAGTGTTCAGGGGTCTGATGAGCATGCCCACCGTCGCACTTGGCCTGGTGCTCTACGTCATATTCTCAAGGAGCGGCCCTCTCGGCGTGTTCAGACTGCTGTACACGCCGCTCGCACTGGTCATCGGGCAGGCCCTGCTCGTGTTCCCAATTGGAGTCAGTATCACAGCTGAGACCTGCACCGCTCTGTCTTCAAGAGTCCGCGAACTGGCCCTGACCCTCGGCGCTGATGAGCGTGGCGCCACCGCTGCCGTTGTCCGTGAGTCGCTGGGTGGCATCATGCTCGCTGTTTCCGCGAGCTTCAGCAGGGCGGTCTCAGAACTCGGCGTAGCACTCATGGTGGGTGGCAACCTGGAGGGCATCACACGGGTACTGACCACCTCGATTGCCCTTGAGACCACCCGGGGTGAGGTCGTCCTCGGGCTTGCCCTGACCGTCGTCCTGCTGTCGATAATGGTCGTCTTCAATGTCGTCCTGAGGTCGGCCGAGCAGCGCATCAGGTGGTGGCTGTGGCAGTGATCCAGCTACGGTCTGTCACCGTCCACTTTGGCCCCACACGTGCCCTCAGCGACGTTGACCTCGAAGTCCGGCGCGGTGAGCTCCTCTCCGTCCTAGGTCCGAACGGCTCCGGGAAGACAACACTGTTGCGCGTGGTCGCAGGCCTGCTCCAGCCCAGTGATGGCACTGTCCTGCTCGATGGGACGCCTGTTTCACGGGACACACTACACGGTCTGCGCCAGCGTGTGACCATGGTCTTCCAGCGGCCCGTCGTCTTTGGTACCACTGTCTTCAACAACGTGGCGTATGGGCTCAGGCGGCGTGGCCTGTCAGAGTCAGAGGTGGCCGTCCAAGTGGAAGAGGCGCTGAGACTTGTAGGGCTTGACAGCCTGTCCACACGCCATGCCCGTTCACTGTCTGGTGGAGAGCAGAAGCGGCTGTCCTTGGCAATGGCCCTCGTCACACAGCCGGAGCTACTGCTGCTTGACGAGCCGACCGCATACCTCGATGCAGAGGGCGCCGACATGGTCTGGCGCTTGGTGGAGTCGCTCCGTGGCACCGGCACCGGTATTGTCGTTGCCACGCACGACCTGTTGGGCATGACCCCATTGAGCGACCGGGCCGTGTTCCTCCGGGCTGGACACGTGGTCAGTACCAGAGAGGCCCATGGACATGTCATGGACGGGCTGGCTGCAATTGACGTGGTGGCCCCGGAACGGAACGTCTACCACGGGCACGCCAGGCTCCTACCGGGTAGCAGCACCGGCCCCTACCGTGCCCTCGTCCAGATTGCCCCGTCGGTGACCATTGAGGCCCTTGCCCACCATGGCGGCGAGGTCCGCGTGTCCGTCCCGCCCGAAGACATTGCTCTCTCTGTCACACCGGTCATTTCCAGTGCGCGCAACTCACTTCACGGACGTGTCGTGGGCGTGGAGCGGCACGGTGATTTGGCGGTGGTCTCAGTGGATGTTGGTGTGGTCTTCAATACACTTGTGACCGCCGAGTCGCTCGCGCGCCTGGACATCAGAGAGGGCACAGCGGTCTACGTCACTTTCAAGGCGTCCTCAGTGCGCGTCTACAGTGCGGGCGCCGGGACCGGTGGAGGCGATATGCATGACCAATCATAACAGTTATCACGGGGCCCGACCGACGCGTGCCCCACCAATGACGGCGACACCGCAGGTAGTGCACATGGTCGGCCCCACCGGGGGGCGCAGGCTCGTGGACACCTATGGCCGGCCAGTGACCCATCTCAGGGTCTCGGTCACCCAGCGATGTGACCACAGGTGTTTCTTCTGCCACCGCGAGGGCGAGACCGCACCCGGCCCTGAGCTCCCGGCTGACGCGGTGGAACGGGTCGTCCGGAAGTGCGTCGAGTACGGCGTCCACACAGTCAAACTCACTGGCGGGGAGCCGCTCACGCGCGAGGACATCGTGGGACTGGTCAGGCGCCTGGCACCGCTCGTGGGCGACCTGTCCATGACGACGAACGGCTCACGACTTGCAGGCCTTGCTGGTACCCTCCGGGACGCAGGCCTCACCCGGGTGAACGTCAGCCTGCACACTCTCAGTCACGAGAGACACCGCAGGATCACGGGTGTTGATGACCTTGATGCGGTACTGCGTGGTGTGCGGGCTGCAGTGGACGCGGGCCTGTCACCGGTGAAGCTGAACATGACCGTGATGCGCAGCTACAATGACGACGAGATACCTGACATGCTGGAGTTCTCTGCAGAGACAGACGCGGTGCTCCAGCTGATAGAGCTGCAGCCGTTCCCCACGTCAGGCCCCACGCTCGGGAAACTGATGGTGCCCCTCGCACCGGTGGAGCGGGTACTGAGCTCACGGGCCAGACGGGTGGTGCGCCGCTCCCTACACGGCCGGAAGCAGTACGCAGTGCCGACCGGGAACGGTGAGGCCCTGGTGGAGGTCGTGCGGCCGCACCACAACAGTGTGTTCTGTGCGAACTGTACGCGCCTCCGGGTCACGTCAGACGGAAAGCTCCGCCCGTGCCTGCTCAGGGACGACAACCTCGTGGACGTCTCACGGTTCCTGTGCGACGACGGGCCCGAGAACGCTACAGCACTCGACGCAGCACTGGACCTCGCAGTCAGGTTGAGAGAGCCGTACTGGAAAGGGGCTGTCAGCAATGATTGAGGTCACAGAGGAGGACTTCTCTATCGACGCGGTCGTGCGGAGGACACTCGCACCGTCAATGGGTGCTGCAGTGATGTTCCTTGGTGTCGTGCGGGACCGCACCGATGGGCGTCCTGTCGACCGCCTTGAGTTCGAGTCTGATGACGAGTCCGCAGTGTCCGAGCTCCAGGCCATCAGGCAGGAGGCCATCGAGAGGTTCGGGGTCACTGAGGTGTCTATAGTCCACCGGAAGGGCCGGCTGGAGGTGGGCGAGGACATCGTACTCATAGTGGTCGGTGCGCCCCACAGGGACGCAGCCTTCGCAGGGTGCAGGTATGTCATTGAAGAACTGAAGAAGCGGGCCCTGATCTGGAAGAAGGAGTTCATTGATGGCGTGGGCCACTGGGTCGGTGGTGTGTCATGAAGGAGGACGACCCGCTGCACATGGTGGACATCTCCGACAAGACACCCTCAGCGCGCGAGGCCGAGGCTGTCGGGACGATTGTGCTCCGGCCTGAGACCGTCAGTGCAGTGCGTGACGGCACTATCAAGAAAGGCGACGTACTGACAGTGGCCGAAGTCGCGGCTATTCAGGCGGCAAAGCACACACCGGACATAGTGCCGTTGTGCCACCAGGTCCCACTCACATCCGTGCAGGTCTCGTTCTCGCTGGAGGTTGACGGGGTGGTAGTGAGGTGTACTGTGCGGGCGCACTACTCCACAGGCGTGGAGATGGAGGCCCTGACAGCCGTGTCCGTTGCCCTGTTGACCATCTGGGACATGGTGAAGTACCTTGAGAAGGACAGCAGTGGCCAGTACCCCACTGCAAGGATCACAGATGTCCGTGTCGTCAGGAAGGAGAAGTGACCGCAGTGACACACACAGAGCACAGACGTGACCAGAAGGTATCAGCAGGCTTTGGTATCCTGACAGTGAGCGACAGCCGCACCCTCGAGACCGACGAGTCCGGGGAGCTCGCCGCCAGGCTTGTGGTCGAGAGTGGCCACAGGGTCGTACAGCACCTGCTCGTGAAGAACCGGCGTGCGGACATCCTCCATGCACTGACATCTATGCTCTCGGACCCCGGAGTCCAGGTCGTCGTCACAATTGGTGGCACTGGTGTTGGTGAACGGGACGTGACCGTTGACACCGTGACGCCGCTCTTCGACAAGGAACTCCCCGGCTTTGGCGAGCTGTTCCGCCGCCTCAGCATGGAGGAGATTGGTATGCCTGCAGTCTACAGCCGTGCAACGGCGGGCCTCATCGGCCGCGTGGTCGTCTACTGTCTGCCAGGCTCTAAGAATGCGGTTGCCACTGGTGTGGGCCGCATAGTGCTCGACGGCCTCGGACACCTGCTGTGGGAGGTGAACAGGCGGTGAGCCCCATGGAACCCTTCAGGCTCCTCGTGTCCTTCGAGGAGGCGCTCGAAACACTCATGCGTCACTGCCGGCCTGTGGACGGGAGCGAGTCCGTAGACATAAGCAGTGCGTGTGGCCGCGTGGTGAGCACCGACGTGGTCGCACAGCAGGACGTACCACCCTTTGACAGGGCCGCAATGGACGGCTACGCAGTGGTGGCGTCGGACACGTTCCCGGCCACGCAGCAACCGGTCGTGCTTGAGGTCACAGGGAGGCTCCATGCTGGAGAGGCCCCCTCGACCGAGGTGACACCGGGCACATGCGTCCAGGTCGCGACCGGGGCGCCGCTACCGCCCGGGGCCGACGCTGTGGTAATGGTGGAGTTCACCGAGGAACAGGACGGCAAGGTGTCTGTCACACGTCCCGTCTACCCGGGGGCCAACGTATCGCGTGCGGGCGAGGACATCGACAGGGGTCAGGTAGTGCTCAGGAGCGGCACGTATCTGACACCCGCACGCGTAGGCGTCCTTGCAGCCCTTGGAATGACATCTGTGACGGTCTTCAGGCGGCCAGAGGTCGCGGTAGTCCCTACTGGTCGTGAGGTGGTACCACCCGGCCGACCACTGCGTCCGGGCCAAGTCTTTGATGTGAACTCCTTCACCCTTGAGGCGGTTCTGCGTTCCAACGGTGCTGTGGTGCGCCGGCTACCGGTGGTCACCGACGAGTACGGGGCGCTCCGCTCTGCAGTCGAGTCGGCGGCACAGAGCTGCGATATGGTCGTCCTCTCCGGTGGCAGCTCGGTCGGCGAGAAGGACCTGCTCGTTGGCGTCATAGAGGAGCTCGGTACTGTACATTTCCACGGTGTCCAGGTCAAGCCCGGCAAGCCGACCCTGTTCGGCACTGTTGGCGACACGCCTGTGCTCGGCATGCCCGGCTATCCGACATCCTGCTTGAGCAATGCCTACATGTTCCTCCTACCTGCGGTCCGCAAGATGGCTCGTCTGCCACCCAGACATGAGCACCGCATCGTGGTGCCCCTGGCAAAACGGTACGTGTCGTCCTCCGGTAGAAAGCAGTTCCTCACGGTCCGGGTCAGTGACGGGCATGCATACCCGGCCTACAAGCACTCTGGGGCCATCACCAGCATGTCAGACGCCGATGGGTATGTGGTACTCCCGGTCAACCTCGATGTGATAGAGGAGGGCGAGGAGGTCGAGGTGGTCATGTTCGACCAGTAGGCACCGGGCCACCGCTCGCAGATCACAGGCACACGGCGTTAGGGCTCCCACGCCTTTCTGAGCCTGGCCGGCCGGTGGCAAGAGATATTACGGTGTGCTGCAAGTTGAGGGACATGCGACGCCGGTTCACTATCAGGCTATCCGAGGACTACCGCAGTCGGTTCCTCCGGACGAACCAGCGCTACCGGCTCGGTTATACGTCTTTCACGCAGTTTGTAAGGGACTGTCTGCGCAGGCGTTTCGAGGAGCTCGACCGGGAACATGGGAGACCACTCGGCGACGATGACGGCGCGCACAGGGTAGCACCGGGTGTGAGGCCACACCGGTCCCCATCCCCCCACTGACTTGGGAGTATCAACGGATAACTGCTATAAGTCCGGCCTGCAACTGGTGTGATTGCCGCAGAGTCATGTGTGGACGGGGCGCCAGACCGTGTTAGTCACTGGACCGCAGGCGCCTACTAGTCGCACGGGTCAGGACGCACAGCGGTCAGACGGGACCCCGTGCCCCTGGAGTCCCTGTCCATACTTACAGAAGACACGTCGGTGCAGCAGACCAGAGGAATAACATTCATGCGGCCCTTGAGCTGGAGGCAATAGCGAATGGACTTTCACTTGGCAATGGAGCTCGGTGCTCTGATGAGCGCGGCTGTGAACGCGGTCGCCTTTGGGGTCTACGTCCACAGGGTATACCCTGCGCGGCATGACCTCACCCCAGAAGTGTACAGGGCACTTGTAGGCCTTGGCATGGGCGGAGCGATGTTCGCGGTCGTGGGCTTCTTCTCTATGGTGTACCCCTCTCTGAACATCCTGTTCACAGCGTGCTTGTATGCACTGCTCCTGTACGGTACTACTCACCTCGTAGTGACACGCCCGGGCCGCAGGAGGGCCGTGCTGGTAGTGCTCTTCTTATTGCTCTTGGGAGTCGTCGCTGATATGGTCCTCTCCAGACTTGTCGGGGGCATCCCACACATCGGCCTGGCAGTCAGTATGCCGGTGCTGGTGCTGGGCTGCATCATAGGTAGCGCGTACCTACAATACAGGTCGCCCTCGACAGTCAGCGTGGGCCTCGTTGTCCTGACCCTCTCATCAATAGTGGCATGGCTCCTCTCACGGACCGGCGTCTTGACCGCCCACCCGGAGTACTTCGTGTTCCCCATCATACCAGGACTTGTGGCCGCGAGTATGATGTTCACAGTGATGCGTTCGTGGCGCAGCGCTGTTTCTGCATTCGTCGTCCTGCTGGCCCTGGTGAACTCCATCGCCCTGTCTGTCCCTGCACTGCTGGCGGGCGACACTGAAATCCTCATCTACTCTGTGCTCACGCTCTTCGTATCACTGTCTATTTCCGTCCCCTTCGACTACTTTGTTGACCAGGCCATCACGACACACACCATGACGCCTGCGTACATCTCTGCCACACTCGTCAGTGTTGCACTGCTGATTATCTTCAACGCCAACTTCTATGCCGTCTTCAAGGAAGCACACTACTTGGACCCGTGGTTGATGTGGGTCGAGTTGGTCTTCGGCCTGGCTGCAATCACGTCGTTCATCCTCGCCCCAATGGCGCTGGCCTTCTCGTCAAATGCCAACCGTGCAACGCTGGACGTCATGCTGGCCTTCGACGCGGTCGCTGCCACGGCCATCGTCCCGCCTGTGAGGTACGTGACCATAGAGGGTGTGCTGTACAACAGGTTCTTACTGGACGACCTCTTTGTGTACCTTGGCATACCCATCGCGTTCGGGGTCATCGCCTTCCTCTACGTGATCCACAGGCTCCTGAAGGTCGGTGCCCGGGCAGTGGCACTGCGGTTCATGATATTCATGTCCGCCTCGGTCAGCATCGGCGTGGTAGCCATGTTCTCAGACACAATGGCCATTGAGACAATCTCCGTCCTGATGGTGGCCGCCGGTATGCTCCTGCTCTCTTCGAGCCCGAGGCTCATGTTCAAACGGTACCGGTGACCTGACAGCATGCGGTGTCTGGGAGACCCCGCCCATGTGATGTGTCGTGTTTCAAGTGCCATCGTGGCCCCCCTGTTGATAGGCCCCACATCGAGTGGGCGAGTCGGGACCTGGTACGTGTCAGCTCGTCCGAAGAGACCCCCATGGCCTGTGACTGCCGTGTCTTCCCCGTATAGTATCAACAAAGAACGCCTATAAGGGTGACATGCAGCTCCTTTTCAAAGTGGACAAGGATATTAGGATGTCTTTGATATGAATCTCGTATTCTCCTGTCCTAAGTGTTCCGCCGCCGGAGAAGTCCGCTTCTCCGACGAGGACATTGAGCAGATACGAAAGGCAATACTGGAGAACGGCCGCTCGCCAACTGTGATCTCAAGGTGTGAGAATGGCCATGAGGTGATAATCACGCTGTATCTCAGGGACGACAAGCTCGGCATCCGCGACATAGCAACCCCACTCGACACGGGCACTCAGGGCGAGGAGAAAAAGATGGGAGAACTAGACTGGCTCAGGAAGGCCTTTGGAGGTTGAAGTTGTGGTAGTCCGCCTGATTGCACGGGTGAACCTTGAGGACATGAAGTCCACCGTACTGTTCCCCCCTGACGGTGGTGACGAGGGCCGCATTGCACTGCTGACCGGCATTGTGCAGCTTATCTCGGCTGCACTTGAAAGTGCTGGCGGCCCGCATGGCTCTGGCTCGGGGACTCGGTTCATGAAGTCTGAACGTGGTGTCATCGCATACCAGATTGTCGAGCCGTTCCTGTTCATCGCAGAGGGGGACACCGAGAACGAGACCAGCGATGCGATTCAGGCGGTAATCAAGGACCCAGAGATCTCAGGCAAGCAGCTTGTAGAGCGTTTCTCCGATGAGGTCGAGCGGCGGGCACGCGAGATTGGAGACCTCTGGCGCTAGGGGGTGGTTTCTAGGGTATGGACTTCTCTCTTACTCTGATAACTGCTGTATACCTGGCTGCTGCAATCACAGTGGTGGCCGCGGCGACGTATGGACGACGCCTGTGGCAGATCCGGGACGCTCTGTCCACACCGACCTACCGCGCACTAGCATGGTTTGGTATGGCCGGTCTGGCATTGGTCTTCACGGCCGTCGTAGGCGTGCTCATGCCATCCCTTGACTTCGTGGCGTACGGGCTCGTCTATGCACTGCTCCTGGTCGCGTCACTGAACCTGGTCATCACAGACACCAGACGCCTGAAATGGGCGGTCGGCGCAGTGCACACGGTACTGGTCGTCCTAGGAGTGTCGTGGCTACTCTCACCACTGCATGACCTGCTGGTGCTCCAGATGCTGTCACTGACCGGTCTCTTTGTTGCCTGCGTCGTGGTCGGCATCGTGTTCCTCAGGGCAAGTCCCTCAATGGTCAGTGTTTCCAACCTTGCAGTGGCCATTGTGACCCTCATCTCGTGGGTGTACGTACGTTCCGGTCTACGTGATATGCACCCGGAGTACTTCCTGCTACTGGTCTTGCCCGTCAGTATGGTGGCCTCTATGATGTTCTCCATCCGGAGGCCGTGGCGCCGGACGATCACCTACTTCATCGTGATCACGATGACGTTGAACGGCATTGCCCTGCTGGTACCGGCCGCCTCGGACGGACAGACCGAGATAGCGACCTACGCCGCCCTGTCCATGGTCGTAGGGCTCACTATGGGCCTGCCGCTCGACTACTTCATATATCAGGCCGTGTCAACGAGGGCCCGCACTCCAATCTACATCTCGATGACGCTCGCAGGCACTGCAATGCTAGTGATGACCCACTGTGTGAACTACGCGATTGCCCACAGTCACATCGGCTACTGGGACTCGTGGATAATGTTCGTGGACTGGGTTCTCGGACTCTTTGCAGTGTTGTCGTTCATTGTGGCTGGTGTGGCAGCGAGCTTTTCACCGTCAGTCCGCAACGCAGCCCGCGAGGTCATGATTGTGGTCGGGTTCGTGATGGCCACTCTGGGACTGCCATCCCTGCGGTTCCAGGAACACAAGGGCACCATGTACGAGGTCTGGAACCTCAACTCGCTGTACCCTGTCATGCTTGTCCTGATTGGTATTGGCTTCTTGGTGTTCTTCAGAGTGATGTACCAGCTCTGGAAACAGGGCGCTTTGGGTGTCGCGGCGCGGTTCATGGCGTTCATGGTCGGCTCGCTGAGTCTTGGCCTCGTGGCAATGTTCGCTGATGTCTTCGGGATTGAAGTACTGACCATACTCGTGGTGGGTGCGTGCGTCCTGCTCTTCGTGGTCAGTCCACACTCTCTTGACATCTTCAGGAGGTCACACGGTGAGCATGCCGCGTAGCAGTGAGGAGGTGTGATACATTGGCAGTAATCAAGGTGGTGGTACTCGGGGACACAGAGGTCGGCAAGACGTCGTTCACTGTCCGCTGGACGCAGGGCACCTTTCCGAACCCAGCCCTGCTGAGGACAACGGTGGGCGCCAGTTTTGACACAAAAAAGGTCACCCTGCCAAGTGGACGTGAGGTCACCCTCTCCGTCTGGGACTTTGGGGGCCAGCGACGTTTCAGTGAGGCCCTCAAGCACATGATACGGGGCGCAAAGGCGGGCCTCTTCTTTTTTGACGTCTCACACCTCCCAAGTCTAGACAGCCTGTACAGCTACTGGGTACCTGCAGCCGAGGAGTTCGGCAACTTCTCTTTCGAGGACGGCGATGGGACAAGGTTCATCCTTGTGGGCAACAAGATTGACCTCTTGGGGAGCGACTTCTCTGCCGTGGAGGCCGAGATGCGCAGGTTCAGCGAGCGGTTCGGCACCGAGCACGTCCTGATCTCCGCCAAGACCGGCGTCGGCATTGAGGCCTTGGACTTCAAGTTCAAGGAGCTCCTAGACAGGGTCCTGGAGTAGCGGGTCTCTGTGGCCAATATGGCGCAGAGCTCCCACCCGGGCCTCCGGCGCACCACCCCGTGACACGTTGCCGGTCAGTCACCCGGAGCGTACCACTCCACCGGTACTGTGTCTATCACCTCTTCCACAGCAGGCGGCAGTTCTGCACCTCTGAACTTCGAGGCAATCCTGATACTGCAGTCCGGGGGGAGAGTCATGTCAGCAAGGCTGTGACAGGAGTGGAGCGGGCTGAGGTCGAGAGTCCTGATGTCGTTCTCTTCGAGCTCGCTCTCGCTGGCAATGTAGAGCTCTTCAAGGGCCGTGCAGCCGGCTAGCGGCCTCAGGTCGAGGGCCGACAAGCGGTTCCTTGCCATGTCGAGGGACACAAGCTCACCGGCCGCATGTAGTGGTCCAAGGTCGAGGTCAGTGAGCTCATTCAGTGCAAGCCCAAGACGGGACAGGTGGCGGCAGGCGGCGAGGGGTGACAGGTCGATTCTTGAGAGGCGGTTCCCACCGAGCCGCAGGATACGCAGTTCGTGGCACGATGCGAGGGGCGTCAGGTCGACCTCTGTCAGCTGGTTGTGGTGGAGGTACAGGTACCGCAGTGCACGACATGACGCGAGGGGTCGGAGGTCGAGTCGGGCGAGCCTGTTGTACATGAGGTTCAGCAGTTCGAGGTGAGCACACGGTGCCAGCGGGGTCAGGTCGACTCCGCTCAACATGTTGTTCTGTAGTTCGAGGCCCTGCAGCTGCGTACACACTTCCAGTGGGGCGAGGTCGATAGCCGCAATCCCGTTGTCGAACAGCCGCAGGCGTCTGAGTGCCGGCAGCTCCCGGACAGCCCTCAGGTCAAGGTCGCCGAGCTGGTTCGAGCCGAGGGCCAGGACCTCCAGCCTTGGGCACTCTCCAAGTGGACGCAGGTCAACCTCCGCGAGCTGGTTCTTCGTGAGGTGTAGTTCTCGGATCTCCGACCCCGCCAGTGGTGTCAGGTCTATCCCTGTCAGTTTGTTGTTGCTGAGATCCAGCACCTCCACCTGCGGACACTCTGATAGCGGTCCGAGGTCGATGGCAGTTATGTTCCTCCGGCTGAGGTCAATGGTGGTCGTCTCTTCGTCGACTTCGACCTCAACCGTCTTCACAGGCGTCCTGCACCTCAGTGTGACGTAGCACAATGCTGCCCACTCACCTTTCTAGGCCCGACTTGTGGCAGCGCCTATTGAGTCTTCCCACGCATCAGGTCGGAGGCCGTCCCGCCACAGGCAGGGCCACAAGTCCACAGGGGGCCTCGTGGGCGCGACTGTCGCCGACGTCGCGGACTGCGGGGCTGTCCCGAGAACGTTTATCTTGACTGGCAGTACCTACAGTAGCTGGTGGACTCGCCGCCGGCCCTCTGAGACCGTGCACGGCAAAGTGGGTTACACTGTTCTACACCTCCTCATTGTCGTCACCGTCGGGCCCTCCGTCCATCAATGCAGGAGGAACTTTGCATTGTACCGTAGTCGTAGGACAGCAGTCCCGTCGGTCGTAGTCCTGTCGCTCTTTGTACTCTCAGTGGCGTACTCTGTGCCGGTTGTGTCGGTGCCGACCGCAACGCCGACGGGCGACCACACACCACGCCAGGTCGGGCCACAGGCCTCGGGACAGTCGAGTGCGGGCACTACCGTTGATTGGGAGCGTGACATCGGGACACGTGACGAGTCGTGGACCTACCAGTCGAACACATGGCTCTTCGGTCCGCGACCCACCATCTCGATAAGACACGAGAATGACAGCGAGGTCGGCACCGGACACCTGGAGCTGGGGGAAACAGTCCACGCCCTGGCCACCGTTCCAAGGAGCGCGGTCTTTCAAGGCGCCTCGATTGACCGTGTGACTGTGGACGGCACTATGCTCACGCCGAGGACAGACCTGGGTGCACACTTCACCCTCTCATTCTCGGTGGCAGAAACGGTCTCGTGGACTGTTTTCTCGTCACAGTACAACGCATCTGCAACCCCCAGCCACTCCCATGTGGGCTTCGTTGACCTCTTTGTGGGCCGGTGCACCAACTGGAGCGGTCCTGACAACTACTACATCCTCTTTGTGTTCACGTTCAATACCAACGCCTATCCCGGTCTCTACATGTTCACGATTGATGTAGCCGATACTAGCGGGGCCCATACCACCACCGGTGGCTACTCGGGCGGCGGGGTTTCCACGGAGGTCGCGGTCGGCATGCCCCACGACCAGGCCGTGACCCTCGCTTACTCTGGCCGCTACACGCTCCAGAAACTCGACCTGGACGGCAATGCCCTGTACTCCGTCAGCAGGGGCAGCGACTTCACCATGCGGGCCAACGTCACTGGTACAGCGATAAGCTACGCCGTCCTGAAGTTCAGGCCCCCATCGTCCACACTCAGGACCGTCAACCGGACAGGGTGGCACTACGAACTGGTGACGGGACACGGTGGATGGGTCTACAACGGCTCGCTGGGGATGTACGTCTGGAACGCGTCCGTCGACATCTCCTACTACGCCCGGGTACTTGGTGTCTACTCCAAAACAGAGTACGAGTACAGGGACTTCACCAAGACGGTCACCACCAGAGCTTTGGTACGGAACAGTACCACCCAGCAGTTCGAGGTGGTGTACAAGAACAGGACAGTCCCCCTCTATTTTGGGGTGCTCTACAATGCCACCACGGACACGTTCTCGGTACTGTACACATATGACTACGAAACATACCCCTATGACCACTACGTCCCGGGGACGAACACCATCACGGTCACTGAGTACGACCCCGTCCCCCCCGATGACCCGCACTACTACGAGGTCAACCACACTCTCTCCGATGCCCACTGGTCAGACAACGTACTGGTCGTGGACTTTGTCGGCCACTTCACCTCTCTGATGCCAGTGAGTGATGATGCCTCCTCTTGGGTCAATATCGAGGACGTGGTGGTCGATGACCAGGGCCGGTACTGTGTCCCAGACGCATTCCTACCCGGTGCCCACCAGTCCATGAACGACTACGACATGGCCCGGCAGGTCACACTGGACTACCCGGTCGTGGTCGCCTCACTGCTCGCTGCCGACGGCTCGGAGCTCGGGACACAGGTGTTCCAGACAGACATCAACAGCCCGTTCATGGTGCGCGCACGGCTTGAGGGTGGGGCCAGCCTCGCGGACGACATGGACGCAGTTGGGCTGACGCTCACTACACTTGTGAGTAACTGGTCTGATGTCGAGAGGCTGTACAGCGACCTGGTCCTCAGTATCGACTGCTTCTTCAACGGCAGCGCACAGTTCTCTGCCTTCAACTACACTGTCAAGGAGAACTACACGTACTCCGTACATGAGGACTGGGTGCTGGTGAACAGTACCGGGTGGCACAAGTTCTACAACAAGTCCTCCGGTGCGTGGGAGTGGACGTACGGTGACTACTCCTCGTGGGAATGGGTCGAGGTCGAGGGATGGCACTGGACCAAATGGTACTACAACCAGCTCACACAGGAGTGGCAGGTGGCACCTGTCTACCCACGCAGCGCCGAGACCGTGGTCGCAGAGGACTTCGCCTCCGTCAGTCAGGTCCAGGAGTGGGTGGACAGGGGCAGCCTGTATGCGTCCTTCGTGGTGGACATCACTGGCAACGTCCCCGACGCCACGTACTACTGGGACGTGGCCTTCCTCAACAACACGCTCTACGTGGACACATCGTCCACGTTCGGTGCCCACACCATGGTCTCCTGGGGCCGCGACTGGGTGTACAGCTTTGACCATGGGGGCCAGCGCGTCCATGTCGAGAGCTTCAGGCACGACCAGCTCGGGTACTTCAACAGCACACTGTGTGCGGCCCAGGGCTCTGACTACCTGCTGGGCCATGAGAGCCCGTACATCATCCTCAAGGGCGAGGTGCTCCCGCTTAGGACATACGATGTCTACGACGCAGCCACAGGTACCACACAGGTCAAGTTCTTCTTCAATGACCGCTACGACCCCATCAGCAAGAGGGAGTACTACCACTACGAACTACAGAACGGATCGTGGGTCACGGTCACCTACTCGGACGCGGTGGTCGTGTACAATGTCACAACTCCTGGCGGCGACACGTTCCTCACCACAACCGACAACCCCATGCTCCTCCCACACGGTGGCGGGTTCCTCTACGTGTGGTACGACCTCGATGGTGTGACCCACGCTGGCACAGCTGCGGAGTATGGGCCCGACAATGTGCAGGTCGACGCGGTTGACCGGATTGGTCTCACAGAACCGCGGGACAAGTTCTTCGTACTGTATGGTGCTGACGCGGATGTCCTCTACCTGTCGCGGTACTGGGACTGGGACTCGACAGCCTCGATATACTACATGACCGATGTCAATGGCACACGGTACGACCTCTCCTACAACTCGACTTCCGGCTTCTACTACGCGGAGATTGACGGAGAGCGGCAGCCTGTCACGTGGCCGGTGCCCTACGGCATGGAGACCTACCAGTCACACACAATCCATGTGACCCGCATGCAGGTCGTCCAGTCGTGGTACACCGAGCTCGGTGGCATCAGGTATGAGATGCCATATCCCGGGGCCCACGCGGCGGACGACGACGACCTCTCCCTCACGGTGTCCTCTGGCGGTCTCGTGCCCACAACCAGCTCAGTTGACTACCTGGGGACTACGTATCAGGTAACCGGCAGCAACGGTACTTACTACGTGGACATCGGTGGTGTCACCTACTCACTCATCGAACACCACGGCCTCTACAGCCGGGCCAACGGCACCGAGGTCTGGGACCCCAACGTTGTGAGCTACAGCGGTCGGGTCGGCACCTACGACGAACACTTGCGCTTCACATACCTCAACACCACAACGTTCACCTCCCAGACCCCACTGATGGAGCCCCCATCGACCGACTACTTCAAGCTGACCAACGACACATCCTGGGTGGTCGAGTCGGGCTACCTCTCCCTGGTCTTCAAGTACGAGTACGATGGACAGCAGTTCTACTCGCAGCACAGGTCGCCAATGTCAGGCGGCGGGCCAGGTGAGGAGTACCTGTACTACGAGGCCCTGAACGGCACCATCGTGAACATCACCACATGGGAGACACTGGCACCACTCGAGACCTACCGTGTCTGGATGACCTATAATGACACGGTCAACAAGTACACGTTCGAGTTCCAGGGCAGGACCTACAACGCCACGTCCCAGGCAGTGTTCTTTGCCTCCTACCGCGTGCTGAACGCCACGTCCAGCAAGGACGTATTCATCGAGTGGAACGACGGCCAGATGGTGCCGGTCTACGAGTTCCAGTACCTCGGCAGCCCGGTCACGGCCATCGCCCACAAGGAGAACGTCCTGCGCCTGCGTACAGTGTGGGGCTATGCCGTCCGCTACGGCCCGGTGGCAATTGATAGCGCCCTCTACAGGAACTACGACTTACTAGTGCTCGGTACACCAGACACCGGCCTCTGGGAGGTGAGGACATGGGACGTCGACCCGGCAACGGGGGCGCTGGACCTGGACGGCGACCTGTCCACCACCGGTGACCAGTACTACGTCATGGAGCACTACACATCGGAGCAGCACCTTACGCGCAGTTGGGACCTGATGTCAGTACACGTGTCGTGGGACCCCAACGTCACCGTCACCGGTGACGAGTCCGTTGTGGACTCGTGGTGTGGCCTCGAGACCTACACCTGGTCTACAAGCTGGGACGAGTCGTTCTACTGGTACCACGCAGCTGACATGACCCGGCTCACATCTACCGAGATGGACTCTGTCCGGGCCACGGCCCTCACGACTGGCGGCGACCCGAGGCCCGGCTACTGGGGCATTGGGTGGATGTGTCAGAACGTCTCGTGGGAGGACGTCCTGGCCGAGGCAGCAGAACGCGGGTGGGACTGGATCTCGGAGTCCCAGACGTGGACCTGGCTTACCTTTGGGATGTCCCAGGAGTACGATACCGGGGTGTCCACCGGCAGCGAGTTCCACCGGTACAGTGTGCAGCTCCGCTACGAGTTCAGCGGCCTCATGGTCTGGGAGAACCGTGACAACGACCGGGTCATGGACGTGGACGTGCTTAGCCCTGCATCCGGCGAGCTCACCCACTACCTGATACCGGACTCGGTGACCGCCCTCGACTTCATCATGCCAGGACAGGCCTACGGCGACGACCGGACATCGGGGTCACTACAGCTGGGGCTATATGATGAGGTCACCTGGGGCATCAGGTTCCTCGGCGTCAATGGCACGGTCTACCCGTTCACTACGTATGGGTACTGGGACTGGTACGCTGGTGTGGTCACCGGTTCAGACCTCCGGTCCTTTGACGAGAGGCCGACCCGTGTGACCATCGACGAACTGTCCTTCATCGTACACCTCCAGGGCAATACCACCTCTCCAGACAGCGCGAACAACGAGGTGGACGTCAAGGTCGACAACTACGTCGGTAACTGGGACGTGGGCCTTGTTGGTGGCAGGGGCAACCTCGTCAACAGGTCGCTGGCACTCAACTACCTCGTAGACGTCACCACCTCCGAGTACTGGGTCTTCAATGCCAACGGCACCGCCGCAACACCTGACAGTACTGTCTCTGCTG
>JALVPN010000209.1 GCA_027031765.1 Promethearchaeota archaeon
CGCCCTTGCAGAGGCGGAACTGAAGGCAGGACGACTCCCAATGACGGTCCGGCGCACAGCACCGACTGGCGAGTACTACGACATCGACCTGAACGTCCTGCTCAAACACACGCGGCTCGACTGATGACAAGGACTGGCGTCCCACGTGACCGCCGGGCCCGTATGCGGCCCCACCCTGCCTGCTGCTGGCGGGGACTGGGGCAGCGACAGGCCGTTCCCGGTGGGACGCTGGGGCGAGGGAAAAGGCCTAAATGCACTTTGGACGAACGCCTGTGTTCCAGACGGTGATGATACATTGCAGGAACTGTTGCTGAGCCCCGCACTGGTGGTCCGCTGCATCGTGGGCTTTGCTGTGGGGGCCCTGATAGGACTTGAGAGGCAGAAGCGCCTGACAGACGAGGGCGCGATTGGAGTCCGTTCCTTCGGTCTGCACAGTCTGTTCGGGATGCTCGCAGCATACTCGTACAACATCTCTGGGAACTTCCTCCTGCTGGCCTACGCGGTGATGGTATCAGGGACGATTGTGGCGCTGCAGACCGCATACAAGATGTTCCGCTCCATGCGCAAGGGCCTGACAACACCAGTCGTGTTCGCCCTGTCCTTTGTCCTCGGCGCCCTCGTGGGCCTCGACACCCCTGCACCGGACCAGCTCATCGGACCACTGCAGGTGCTCTCGATGACCGTTGCATTCCTCGTCTTCCTTGTGCTGGGCTTCAAGGAGGAACTCGCTGCAGCAGTCAGGGTCATAACCAAGGAGGAGATGATCAGTGCGGCTGAGCTCGCCGTGCTAATCCTCTTCCTGTGGCCACTGATGCCCGGAACAGTGCAGATTGGTCCTATTGACTTCCCGGTGTTCCAGACATATGCGCTCATAGTGCTGCTCATGGCCATCAGCTTTGGCAACTACATCCTGGTGAAGAAGTTCAAGGACCGCGGTGTGTACTTCTTTGCCTTCTTTGGTGGCTTTGCCAACAGTGAGGCCACTGTGTCGAGCCTCACGGACTTCCATGTCCGCACGGACCGGAAGAGGCCGGGACAGATGTCGGTGGCCACCATCTTCGCCAACATTGCGATGGTGCTGCGCAACGGTGTCATTGTGATACTGGTCGACCCCTCGCTGCTGGTGTTCACGTTCTACCTCATCCCGCTGGCAATCCTCACGGTACTGGGCATGGCACGGATGCTGCGCGAGCGCAGTGAGGAGGTGGGCGAGTCCGATGAACCAGTAGACACAAGGCTGGTGTCCCCGTTCGAGTTCGGTGCTGCAATGCGTTTCGCCTTCGTCTTCACGGTCATCAGCTTCATCTCCCTCGTGCTCCAGGACGCCTTCGACTCGCTTGGGATGATACTTGCTGCGGTCTTCGGGGGCTTCGCTTCTGCAGGTGCCATCTCGTTCATTGCCTGTTCGGCGTTCGTGGCCGGCAACATCACGCTCTCCACGGCCGTCTTTGCAATCACCATCTCGACCACCACGGCAGTGCTGAACAAGATAGTCTACGTCTACGCCTCGGACAGGGAGATGACACTGCTCAGGCGGGTCACGAAGGACTCCCTCATCATGGCTGCTGGCGCAGTGGTCTACCTCATTGTCCTGGCCATGGGAATGATCCCAATGCCATGAGGGCCCGGGTTGCGGGACTGCTGCGGGTCAGAACACTGACAGTGGGGCACGACTGTGTTGTTGGCAGGTCGGTGCCCAACCTGTGAGCCCCAGCACGTGTCAGCGGCCCAGCGCAAGACATAAGAGGGGTACGCCTCACGTCCCCCGTGGTGAGCATGGTGAATACAGGTGGTCTTGTTCATCTCAGCTAGGCCATGGGCCACGACTTCTCAGACCGCCGTCCCGCCTGCTCCTACACCGCACACCCTGCTGGAGGTCTTTTCATGAGTGAACTACGTACAGTGCGCGGGATGCGGGACCTCATGGGCCCGAAGATGAGGATTCACGACTACCTGGTGGCCACGGCCATTGAGGTGTTCCGCCAGTTCTCTTATGAGCCGGTCGACACGCCGGTGGTAGAGCTCTGGGAGACCCTGGCCGCAAAGGGCGGCGAGGAGATAGAGGCCGAGGTCTTCAAGTTCAAGGACAAGGGCGACAGGGAGGTCGGGCTGCGTTTCGACCTGACGGTGCCGCTGGCACGGATAGTCGCCTCGAACCCGCACCTGCCGAAACCCTTCAAGCGGTACGCGGTCGGCAAGGCGTGGAGGTATGACAGGCCACAGGCGGGGCGTTACCGTGAGTTCACGCAGGCGGATGTCGACATCGTTGGTTCAAGCAGTCCTGCAGCAGATGCAGAGGTCGTCCTCGTGGCCCTGGAGGTGCTCAGGCGTGCCCTTGGTGACGACTACATAGTACGGGTCAACAACCGCAAGGTGCTGAAGGGACTGACCGAGGGCGCCGGTGTCCCGGACTCGCTTGCCCACGAGTGCTTCAGGGCCATCGACAAACTCGAGAAGATCGGTGTTGACGGCGTGGTCGAGGAGCTGCAGGCCCGTGGGATTGGGCAGGCACAGAGCGAGTACCTGTTGGATGCCATCACGCTCCACGGACATGGTGTTTCGACGCTCGAAGAGTTCATGGAGACCGTCGGAAAGAGCGAGGCCGGCCGTGAGGGTGTTGAGGAACTGGTGATGATGGCCGAGATATTCGACGAGTGCGGCCTTGAGCGGTACGTCGAGTTCGACATGTCGCTCGCACGTGGCCTAGACTACTACACAGGCCCTGTCTTCGAGGGGCGCTACCTCGGTGAGCCCAGGGTGGGCTCGGTGCTCGGTGGCGGGCGCTATGACCACCTCATCGAACGTTTCGGCGGGCCGCCGACCCCCGCCACAGGGGTCTCCCTCGGGGTTGGCCGGATG
>JALVPN010000210.1 GCA_027031765.1 Promethearchaeota archaeon
TCATCTCTCAGGCCTTCCAGTGTGTACTGTGCACGTATCTCTCCAAACACACGTTGCTCGAACTCGGTGAACTCGGACCGAGAGCCCGTCACCTCAATACTGCTCAGGACGGCAATGGAGGCCCCTATTCCTTCACGGTCAACACGGAACTCTAGTTGTGGTGTACGTGTCATCGGCTGTCGCCACCAGTCCAGTGTGGGGCCCGGCCCTTCACGGCACCGGCCCTCTGACCTGGCATGTCGACCACTGCTGGGCCAGACTGTCGGGCGTGACGCTGTCCCAGGTCGCCGGTGCGTACGGGTCACGCCACGGACACTTGCCCGGGCACTTTTCCCGGTTGCGGACAGGTGCTCGGCGCCCGACGCCAGACGCCCGCTGGCCGTACCCGTCGTCTTACCGCTTGTCGAGGAGCGGGATCACGCAGATGAATGTGAAGTCTTCGGTGCCCTCACGGTTGTCGTAGCCGTGTGGCGCCTCTGATGGTATGAAGACCACATCGTCCTTCTTCGCTACGCGGCCGGCCATGTCCCCGAGGAGCTTGGCCTGGCCGTTCAGCACGTAGATCTCATGCTCTTCTGGGTGATGGTGTTCTGGTATGATACCTCCCGCCTTGATGTTGAACCAACGCATCGCGTAGGTCTTCGCCCCGGTGCGCCGGTCAATGAGCCAGCGCATCGTGGCCTTTTCTGCACCTGGCAGCTCTACAGGTATCTCCTCACGTTCCGCGTAGTTCATCACGTACATGTCGTCGTCACCCAAGAAGTTTCCCGACCACACGTAGGTGGCCGATATAATAGTCTTAGGATATGATATGGCAGACTTGATGGGCAGTGGCATGCACTTCCCGTCGAGTGATAGACTAGAAAGGTTAAACTAGCCCTCCCGATACAGCACTCAGTGACAGTGTGGTGGACTGTACCTGAGAGCTATGGTTGGTGAGCCAATGAGCGAGCAAGACACGTATCTCCGGGCCAAGCTGACGGACATCAATGTGGCTATCGAACGACTGACAGAGATGCTCAGCCGCATGATTGAGGTGATATCGAAGATCACGGATGTCCAGGAGGTCACCAGCGAGCTGGTGGTGGCAGTCGAGGCCAACGGTGAGAAGCTAGATGAGGTACTGAGCATACTGAAGAGTGCCGGCGCTCCCAGCGTGAGGGCTGCACCGGAGCGCGGCCGCGCGGCGACCGCAGACATGGGCATAGTCAGTTCCCTCCAGACACTCCTCGACACGCTCGAGTCGCAGGTCCGAGAAGGGGTCATTGCCAGCGACCTCGCAAAGAAGGTCGGTGATGCTGCTGACACCATGGAGCAGAAGATCGGGAGCGGGCCCCTTGTGGTCAAGATGAGACGATGGGTCCGCATACTCAGGACATACGGTCGTGTCGACCCAGTCTCTCCAGCCGATATCACGAAGCTCCGACAGGAGATCCGCGAGTGGAGCAGAGAACTGGCCATAAAGCGGTAGTCGCTCCAGAATGGAGTCCCGAGCACATGACATGACCTGTCATCCCTTTCCATGCCGTGGCCCCGCGCAGGCAAAGACCCCTCATAGACCATGACACACACAACGCCGTGTGGTCGCCTGCCTGCCCGTATGTGATATGGCGTCACCTTGTGGCCCTGCGCCGTCCCGGCCACTCCAGATACCCGGGCCTGTACCGGGGCCCCGCCGTCAGACCTTGGCGCCGGATGCAGCCGTGCCCTCCATTGCACCAGCCAGCCCCCATTCAGTCGCAGAGGGCCCCTGCAACATCCGAAACAGTCCTATTGCTCTGTGGCCACTACTCACTGTCTGGTGACCCACCTTGAAAGACCTGAAACGCCTCGTCCGTGCACTCCCCGACTCACCAGGGGTCTACATGTGGAAGGGCGTTGACGGGGAGGTCCTGTACGTGGGAAAGGCGAAGTCTCTCCGCAGGCGGGTCGCCTCGTACCTCCGACCGCAGGGCCGCGACCGCAAGACATCTGACCTCATGGCCTTGGCCCGTGACCTCGACACCATACTTACCCGGAGCGAGCGGGAGGCACTGTTACTGGAGGCCACACTCATCCGAAAGCACAGGCCCCGGTTCAACATTGCGCTCAAGGACGACAGGAGACATGCATGGATCCGTGTGGACATGACCGCTCCAGTGCCGAGCTTCCAGGTCACACGTGATGTGACACGTGACGGCGCCCGCTATTTTGGCCCATACGGCAGCACCCGCCGCGTGGAGCGAATCATGGACACCGTCCGCAGGACAATGCCTGTTGCGACATGTGCCAGTCCCGAGTCCGTCAGACGTCCGTGCCTCGACCATCACCTGGGGCGCTGTGCAGCCCCGTGTGTGGGCAAGATATCCCACGAGGAGTACCGCCGCCTGGCAGAACAGATGTGCATGTACCTTGACGGCCGGACGGACGAGCTGATACGTGTGCTCCGGCAGATGATGACGGGGGCGGCTGCACGCATGGACTACGAGGCTGCTGCGGTCCTGCGTGACAGGATTGCAGACATCGAGGCCATGACACGACACCAGCGGGTGTACAACCCAGAGGGCCCTGACCGTGATGTCCTGGGCATTGCCCGGGAGGGCGACGTGGCGGTCGTCGAACTCCTGATGTTCAGGCATGGACGCCTGCTCGGTACCGACAGCTTCCCCATCGCATCCGGCCCTGACGTGGCTGATGCAGACATCCTGACCGCCTTCGTCGAACAGTTCTACTTCACCGTTCCCCGTGTGCCGTCTGAGATCGTGTTGCCCACTCCGGTGCCACAGATGGACGAGATGAGCGCATGGCTGGCTCATGAGGTGGGCCACGAGGTCCGCCTGCTTGCCGCCGACAATGACACACTGCATGACCTCGTGGACATGGCAAGTACCAATGCCCGTCACGCCCTTGGTAGGTGGCTGCTCCTACACGACGGCAAGGCAGCCGCTGTACACGCGGGTGTGCGGGCCCTCCGCGAAGCACTTGCCCTCCACAGAGCACCGGTGCACATCGAGGGTTTCGACATCGCAGACATCCATGGTACTGATGCTACAGGCTCGTGTGTCGTCTTCAGGAATGGCGAGCCAGACCCGTCATCGTACAGGATGTTCAGGGTGCGTACCGTGTCGGGGCCCGACGACTACGCCATGATGCGGGAGGTCGTACTCCGGAGGTACCGGGGCCTCCTGACCCGGGGCGGACAGCTCCCGGACCTGGTGCTGGTGGACGGCGGTCTCGGACAGCTCGGCGCTGCTATGGATGCCTTGCAGGTACTTGGACTTGACTACCTCCCAGTGGCAGCCCTCGCAAAGAAACACGAGACCGTGTTCACAGCGGACAGGCGCGACGGTATCGTGCTCCCCGAGGGCTCGCCTGCACTCCGCCTGCTCCAACACATCCGGGACGAGGCCCACCGGTTTGCACGGCGCTACCACCACAAGCTCAGGGCACAACGCGTTGCAGGTTCCGTCCTGGAAATGGTGCCTGGCATCGGTCCCCGGCGGCGTGCGGCACTGTTCAGGGCATTCGGTAGTGTTGATGGGGTGCGTCGTGCAAGTCTTGAGGAGCTGGCCTCGGTTGACGGTATGACCCTCCCTGTGGCACGCCGCCTGCGCGAGTGGCTCGATGCAGAGGAGTCCTCTCAGTCGCCGTCCTGACTTCACTCCTCACCCGTGCTGTCATCCCCCTGCGTGCCGTCCTCATCCTTGGCGGAGGGCGTGGCGTCACTTTCAGTCACCGTGTCCTCTTCAGGGCCCGTTTCCTCATGTGGGATCCCTTCGGACTCCGGGACGGCCCCACCCTCTGGTGGTGGCCTTGGCTCCTGTTCGAGCACTGGCGCAGGTTTTTCCGACTCTGGTGGTGGCGGCAGTTCGGATGTGGTCGTGTGTGGGGCGGGTGTCGTGGCGGGAGCGCGCACTGGAGTGGCCGGTGAGATGTTCTGTTCCTCGGGGATGGGCACTGGTGCCTCTTCCTTCTCCAGTGGGCCGATCTCCGAGATGATGGCCTCCAGTGGCACCGGTTCGCCAGCGGCCTCGAGTCCGAGGTACCTGCTACGTCCGTAGAGGCCGTAGACGGCAAGTCCGATAACTGTCAGGAGCGCACCCAGCTGGAGCGTGGTGGTACTCATACTCGGGACAAGGAGCAGGCAGGTCGCCATCCCGATCAGTGGTATTGCTGGGTAGAGACGCGACTTGAACGTGCCAGGTACACTGAGCCCTTTCTCGCGCAGGAATATCACCGAGATGTTCACAATTGACAGGCCCACGAGGTACCCGAAACCTGACAGTGATGCTACCAGCTCCACGTTCCCCGACGATGCAAAGATGCAGACCATGATGAGCGTAAAGACGAGTGCTGGCACGGGCGTCCTCAGTCTTGGGTGTACGGACTCGAGGACGGTCGGGAAGAACCTGTCCCTACCCAGGGAGTATGCCACCCTCGCCGATGCGAGGAACGTGGCGTTCAGGGCAGCATAGTTTGAGGCCGCCATGCCTGCAAGTCCGAGATAGTATGCCCCCGGGCCCATTATGACACCGAAGACATCCGAGATGGGTACGTGCGAGTCCTGTACAAAGCTGTACCCACGCACCCCCACTATTACCAGTGCCGCGGCCATGTAGATTGCGGTGGCTATGAACAGAGTGAGCATGATTGCACGTGGGATGTTCTTTGCAGGGTCCTTTATCTCCTCGCTGGCAGTCGTTATCAACTCGAAGCCCACGAATGAGATGTAGATGAACGACACTGTGGCCATGAACTCGTGGAGCCCGGCCCCCTCCTTCATCCAGGGCGTGAGGTTCTCAGGCTGTACAAAGAACAGCCCGATGGCGATGAACGAGAACAGGACGAACGACTGGGCGATGTTCAGGAACCCCAGTACGCCGGCGACGCCCTTTATGCTGACCAGGTTCGTGATGAAGGTGATGACAATGAACACGATTGCAATCATCCCGATGGTGTGCTCGGTGGCCCCCGGGATGAACACAGCAAGGGTGTGTGCGACCGCAAGGGCATACAGTCCACACGCAACAATGTTACCGATGAGGAGGAACCAGCCTGTGAGGAATGCGGGGAACCCGCCAATCGTGTCATGTGCAAAGGTGTACCCCCCACCCTGTTTCGGTATCGAACAGGCGAGTTCGGCGTAGTTGATGGCCGTGAAGACTGTAACAATCCCTGTGGCCAGGAACGCGAACACCACCGCTGGGCCGACCATGCCAGCCGCAGTGCCCGAAATCACGTAGATGCCGCCACCAAGCATCGCCCCCAGGCCAATGTTAGTAGCGCCAACAAGTCCCAGTCGACGGGCGAACTTGCCTTCCGGCTCCTCGCCCCAGACCGCCTCAACCAACTGTGGCCACCTGCCTAGAGCAGATGGCCGTCCTTACGGGGGCCATTGTGATTTGGAGCGTGCCAGTGCCCCTCTTTTGAAGGTTTTGTATGTGCTTGTAGAGGCGTCCAATGCGCATCTGGGAGCCCTCCTGACCCCGAGATACAGTACCCCGAGACTTAAATTGAGACCCGTAGGCATGCGGCACCGGACAACATTTCTCGTGTCCACAAGGCGAGTGATAAACGATGATGTGGAAGGTCAACGTAGAGAAGTGCACAGCATGTGGTACGTGTGCCGATGTCTGCCCGGTAGACCCGCCGCTCTATGTCATTGAGCCCTACGGTGATACTGGCGAAGAGAAGGCAGTCTATCAGGAGGACCGTGCAGACGAGTGCACGGAGTGCTATGCCTGCGTCGACTCGTGCCCCGAAGGCGCTATTGAGGAGGCCTAGTGTGGTCCTCACCAGTAGGTCTGGAGGGCGAACAGGAGCAGGCCGGACAGTCGTATCACTTTCAGTCAGCAGGACAGGGATGCCAGCCGGTCATCCCTGTCACTATGTTTTTCTCCCACACGGCATCTGTCCACAGTCAGACAGTGCGGCAGACCTGACCGGGGCTCACCGCACCCAGCCCTCTGAGTGATCCGACTGACAGACCCGTCCACACCTCACCGTTTCCTGTATGGCTCCCCGAACACCTCATTGAAGAAGGCCTCAAGGCTACTGTCGTCAAGGATCACCTTCACCATGGCGAAGGCGTCCTCTCTGGGGTCGAAGCTCCCAGTGACCTTGACAATGCCTGTACCAGACCCTTCGTCCGCCATCAGAATCGTCTTCTCCTCGTCCACCTCTTCGTGGAGGTCAAACCTCTCCCGGACACGGGTCATCTTCGCACGGTACTCGTCGGGGCTCACCCGATAGAACAGTTTCATGACAGCACCGCCGGTATCCCCGTGCTACGCTATGGATTCATTTATCTTCGCTGGTCGTGAACACACATACTCTGGAGGCAGAATATTGTCAAGAACCGACATGACCCTTGGCGTAGTCACAGTCATCATGCTCGTCACTCTAGTCTCGGTGCCAGTGGTGCCCGTGGGTACGCCGCATACCGGTGTGCTTGCTGTCAGTCAGCAGCATGTCACATCAGCGTTCCCATTCCAGACCTTCCAGCGTGACATGAACGTCACGACCTTCGTATCACCCGACGGGAGCCGCGACGCCCTCTGGCAACTGCTCCTCAGTGCACGGCAGAGCATCTACGTGGAGGTCTTCGGGATCAACAACCCCTACATACTGGACCTCATCCATGAGATACACGACGCCCGGCCCGGACTGGACATCAAGTTCCTGTTGGGATGGAACAGCATCGGCTACTACAGTACGAACGACTACGTGGCAAACAACCTGACACAGCTGGGCATCCCGGTGCGCTGGACCAGCGACACGGAGTTCACCTACGCACACCAGAAGTTCGTGATAATCGACAACAAGACGACAGTGGTACACGCGGGTAACTGGGCCAAGACCAGCTTCCCAGAGGCCGGCAAGAAGGCGAACCGTGAGTGGAGCATCGCGATGACGGACGGGGTGGTCACCGCCTTCTACAGGGGGGTCTTCGACTACGACTGGGACAACGGTATCCCGTACGACCCGGTCGCCCACGGCACCGGCTCTCCACTGTCCTACAGTGAGACGTCGAGCACCTACCCGCGTCCGTTCAGTGAGCCCGGTCACTTCAGCGGGGACATGCGCGTCACGCCTGTCCTCAGTCCCGATACGAGCCTGCAGGGCATCCTGTACTGCATCCGGGCCGCCCGCTACACGTTGGACATCCAGATACCCTACTTTACGAACTACGGTGACTCCGGCGCTGTCGACCAGATTGTCGACGAGATAGTCGCAGCAAAGCAGCGCGGTGTCACAGTACGTGTCATTACCGAGGAGGGCGCGAAACCGGACGTCGAAGCCGTGGCCCAAGAGCTCGGTAGCCACGGGATCCCGGTGGTGTACCAGGACGAGCGCTGGTTCAGTGCAGAGCACAACAAGGGCATAATCGTTGATGGGCGCACTGTGATGATTAGCAGCATCAACTTCAGTGATGGGAGCATCACTGAGAACCGCGAGGCTGGTGTGATTGTGGAGCACTCAGGGGTCGCAGCGTGGTACCAGGATGTCTACGACTTCGACTGGGGGATTGGTGACGCTGGCAACAGCGACGAGGTCAACCTCTATTGGACACCGAACATCCCCACGAGCTCTGACACCATCAACGTCACTGTGTACGGCCACATGCTCTACCCAGACATCGAGGAGGTGGTGCTGGGAGTCAAGATAGGCAGTGGCGCGTGGACGAACCACACGATAACCCCCAACGTCTACGACTCGGACGAGGGTGACCCGGAGAACTACTTCTATGAGATTGCGCCACAGCCTGACGGCACCAACATCACGGTCGTGGCATACGTGCGTGCCAACGGCGTCTGGCACAAGAGCCACGAGATGACGCTCTTCGTCCGCAACAGCATGGGCGCGGCAGTCACCGTTGACCACCCGGATGACATCGTGTACGAGTACGGTAGCACGGGCCATTCGATAACGTGGACGCCGTCAGCCGCCAATGCATCCCACTACGTCGTCACACGCAACGGCACTGTGGTCGCCTCTGGCGCATGGGACGGTTCCGCGGTAACGCTGAGCGTCGAGGGTCTGGGCCTCGGTACCTACGTGTACGTGCTGTTCGTCAACGAGACCGGTGGTGCAAGTGCGACTGATACGGTCACCGTGCGTGTGGTCGACACCACGCCGCCGGACATCACCGGCCCCGCCGACCTGTGCGTCACGAGGGGTACCACAGGACACAGGCGCACGTGGAATGTCAGCGACCCGTGCCCGGCCAACTACGTGATACTCCTCGACGGAGAAGAGGTTGACAGTGGCTCGTGGGTCTCGGGCGAGCTGACCCTCGACCTCGACACGCTTGCCCTGGCCACCGGGGAGCATACACTCCTGCTGACAGTGTGGGACTCAAGTGGCAACAGCGCGACCGACTCCGTCAACATCACTGTCCAGCCGTCCATGATGGACATCGCCATCTATGTTGCCATCGCCGTAGTCGGAGTGGTGGTGGCACTGGTAGTGATGAAGATGAAGAAGGGGCGGTAGACAACCGACCGGCCCGTCCAATACACGGCATCGTAGGTCAGCTGTGTGGGCCTGCCAGGCATGGTGCGGGCTTGGAGGGGCGGGGCGGCCCCCGGGCTGTTGGGCCCTCCTCCCCCTCCCCACCCCACCACCA
>JALVPN010000211.1:0-30173 GCA_027031765.1 Promethearchaeota archaeon
TTCCAGACGTCATACCAAGTGAAAGGACTCCTGTGAGGGAGAGGGCGATTGCCCCGCACCCAACTCTTAAACCGCAGAGCTTCATGCGAAGGATAGTCCGTGCTGTAGTCCCACTGAGCAAGGGGGTGATACTCGACCCATTCTGTGGTGCGGGATCAACGCTTGCAGCTGCAGAAGCGTTAGGATATGACAGTGTAGGTGTGGAAGTGAACCCCGACTATTTCGAAATGGCCAATAGAGCAGTTACCACACTGGCAAGGTTGGACGTTGACCCATGGTTTCTTGAGAAGCAAATGGAAGGAAAGAGGAAGATGTTGGAACTGACTAGGTTCATGCTGAACGAGAGCTGACAAGTAGTATTTCCCCTCCTATAGTTGAGTTCCTTCTCAAGCATCCGATGCTCATGCTCATTCTTGAGTAAGTTTCTCCAGTTCACGGATTCTCCACTCCAACTCTTGCATCTTCAAGATATTTGCCCATCCCATCGTCCCTGCTCGAAGCGTGACGCTAGAATCCAGATGCCTTCGGTTGTCTGCTCCAGCAGGTTAGAAGGGCGACGCCAAGCGAGCTTCCTTCCCAT
This sequence comes from Promethearchaeota archaeon, assembly GCA_027031765.1. Classification (GTDB taxonomy): domain Archaea; phylum Asgardarchaeota; class Thorarchaeia; order Thorarchaeales; family Thorarchaeaceae; genus JALVPN01. The sequence goes on from JALVPN010000211.1 coordinate 581, forward strand.
CAAACCCTCTCTGTAGCTGGCCTCTGAGAAGAGATACCGATGATCAAAGGAGGAGCCATTGGGACTGCCCAGCGCTCAGTCGAGCTGGAAAGTCGTCAATCATTTGCCACACATATCATACTGTTCGCTAGCAGATGTAGTTCTCAAGTATGGATGCCTTTCGACCACTCTATAGCATAGTGGACAAGATGCTCCTGTCAGGGTACAGACCCGTAACAGTTCCAGAGGAGGCCTACACTGGCTACACAGCTCACTCGACTCGGACTATAGGAAACAATGGGCAAGGCGATTGCCAACGTCATCAAGGAATACGCTGAGAGAAGGAAAGAGATAATCAAGGAGATTCAAGAAGCCAAGGCGAAGCTGGACAGACTGGAGCGGTGAAGGATTTGAACCATAATTCGTATAGAGAATCAAGGACGCTAGGTGGTATCTTTGATACATCGGTGCCCCTTCCAAGTGGATTGACAGCAAATCATCTTGAGAAGGCCTTGGAAGATGTTAGAAGAATCTTCGAGGCAATAAATAACGGATTGTCTACACATGGGCTACCTACAATGGAGAAGTTGATTCGGCTCAACCAATATAGCGGGATGGTCAGCGATTTCTTGACTAGAATGCTGGACAGGGTGAGCGAATTCAGGAGGCGTCCAGACACAGCATTTCCGGACCTTGAGAACCCGAGGACAAATGTTGGAGTGGAGGTCAAGGCCACTACAAGGGTTCCATGGAGTACTGTAGGACACAATGTTGCATCTGGCTGGTTCCTCATATCAGAGTACGATATTGATGAGAAAGGGTTGCCCAGTTTTAGAACGGTTTGGATAGGCGAGTTAGACAAGAGTGATTTTACATTTCATGGCAGAAGCAATAGGAGCAGGAGGACTATCACGGCTTCCATCAAGAAGGCTTCATGGGATAAGAAAATGAAAAAGGTGTTTCAGAGAAGTTCTGGAGTACAGGGACAAGAACAATAGAGGGACTCGTTTCAATCCCGGGATCAATCAGGAACGGGTGGATAGAAACTTCACGTTACCAAATGGTTTGCTGGGCACCCTCCCGAAGGTTGCCACCAAGGACTCTCAACCCCTCATCTCCCCAGGAGTTACCAGGACCGGTTGACGGAAGCCTCTTAAGGACCTGCTGGCCGCGAGAGGTCACGGTTGAGGATGAAGGACTACGACGTCATATTGGCGAGTGGCGCCGAACACCTGCGAGGACGTTTCGAACAGCTCGGGTACCGGGTGTACGTCTCTGGGCTGAACTACGACGAGCGGCGGATGTTCCCGAACGGCGACATATATGTCAGGATTGACGGCGTGGAGGAGCTTGCAGACCGCCCTGTGAAGGTGATCCAGAGCTGCACGGGGTCGGGGACGGCAGACAGGGAGAGGTTCACAACATCCGACCGGGTTGTGGAGTTGCTCCTGATACTGAGCGTCCTCCAGCGGCCTGTCCGCACCGACACCGTTGGACACAAGAAGTACAAGTGGTCACCAGTGCCCCCACCGTCCAACGTGGAGGTCGTCCTGACCTTCCAGCCGTACTCATTGCAGGACAAGGCGTTCCTGACAGGCGAAGCGGTCTCGGCAAGGTGGGCGACAGAACTGATAGCACGGGAGTGCAACAAGGTCTGGGTCGTGAACCCGCATGCCCCACCGGACACTGACTGGGTCGTCAGGCTGCGTGAGCGTGGTGTCTACGAGGAAATCGACATTGTCCCCGACCTGGTGCGACACTGTGCTAAGAGGTTCTGCCGAGACGACTATGTTGTGGTGGCCCCAGATGAGGGCGGCCAGGAACGGTTCAGCGTACGTGGCTTCGGCAAGTGCCGCAACAACTCGTTCGCTGTGGAGGTGCAGGGCGAGCTGGATGTGGCTGGCCAAGAGGTCATAGTGGTGGACGACCTGACAAAGAGTGGTAGTACGCTGCTCAAGGCTGCTGAACGTCTGCGTGCCCTCGGTGCTGCAGGGGTCGCGATGGCGGTGGTGCATGTCCTCCCACTGGTGGACAGGGGAGAGGAACTCCTGCAGCGGCTGGTACGGCTCAGCAATGGTCGCATTGTGACTACGAACACCGTCTTCACAGAGACCTTCTGTGTTGAGAACCCCGACCTGACCTACAATATCGTGGACAGCCTAGTAAAGGCCCTTGGATAGGACCATTGCCCCGGGTGTAGGCGCGGAGCACAGGCAACACATGAGAGCAGGCCACGTAGACCGACTTCACAGTATACCCGAGGAGCGGTGTCTGTAGCGCGTCGTCTTTCACTTGAGGGCAATCGTGAACGGGTTGAATGTCTCTGGCCCCGTCTATGACGCAGAGTCGGAGCGCCAGGACCTTCAGCTTCGGGCCGAGCAGATAGGTCCAGGTGTCTACAATACGACCAGTGACGATACCATATCTATCAAGGGTCTTGGGGGGTTGTGTTGGAGAACGGCGAAGTGATATTGTTGCAGCCAGGGAGAAACAACCAACGGTCATAGGACTCTTTGATGTTGGTCTTGCCAAGGCGTCGCGGCTCTACGCCATCCAGTCGATGCTGCCAGCACCCGTCTGGATGATTTCCGGGAAAAGACTAATGACGGTGAGGTGCCGAGTCCCTGTAAGTGATGTTCTCGTGTCACGCCACAGGAAGGCCTTGATTGTTGTGCTCGTCATTGTGGTCAGTCTGATTGCTGTTGTAGGTGTCCACTTCTGGCTGACTGACGACACAATTGTTGAGACCCTGACCTTTGACGGTCTTGTACGTACGTATCGTGTCTATGTCCCCTCTTCGCTGAACTCAAGCCAGCCTGTACCCTCGTCATCGCTCTCCACGGCGGCGGGGGTACTGGCAGGGGGATGGAACGGCTCACACTGGGACGGTTCAATGAGCTCGCAGACCGTGACGGTTTCATTGTCGTGTATCCCGACGCAGTAGAGCGGAACTGGAACGACGGCAGGGGCATCGCCTCATATCGCGCCCAACGGGACAACATCGATGATGTTGGTTACATATCTGCTCTCATTGACAGGTTCGTCGCTGAGAGAAACGTCGACCCAGAGCGTGTCTATGTCACTGGTATGTCCAATGGTGCCCTCATGAGCTATCGTTTCGCCTGCGAGCTCTCACAGAAGATAGCTGCCATTGCACCTGTCTGTGGCCTCATGATTGGGAACTACACAGACTACGACCAACCCGTTCAACCCATCTCCGTTCTCATGATCAATGGTGAGGATGACCCGCTGGTCCCGTGGGACGGAGGAGCAGTCCACTTCGGCGACCGTGAGCTGGGCCGTGTCACCTCGGTGGCCGACACATTGAGCTTCTGGGTGGACCACAACAACCGTACGAGTCCCACCTCACGTGTGTGGGAGCCTGACCGGAGCCCGGATGATGGGACCCGCGTGTACCACGAGGCCTATGCCAACGGCACAGATGGCACCGAGGTCATTCTGTACGGTGTCCAGGGGGGCGGTCATACATGGCCCGGAGGCAGCCAGTACCTCCCGGAGAGCACAATTGGCAAGACCAGCCACGACATCAACGCCTGCGACGTGATCTGGTCGTTCTTCAAGAACCACTCACGGACCGTAGGTGCGTCCCAATCACCTCCGGACGTCACCGTTCACGCCAAGACCGGGTCTTGGGTGGACTGGTCGTACTGCCCCCTTGTTGCGGGTCTTCCTTGGCGCTACACACTTGTCCGCGATGTCAGCGCTTGAGGACCCCTCGCTACTCATATTTGGTAATTGTCTGCGCTTTGTGGCCTGCACCATGGACTGTTCCGCATCGTCAACATCAACGCACATTTATTGCATCCGTCCCAAGTAATGGCAGTTGCGAAACGGGATGGTCTGGCATGTTGTTTGTGGTCTTCAGGGAGCCGGAGTTCATTAGTGAGTTCACACCCACTGACGCTCAGGACAGTCGAAGAATCTTGGGGGTCATCCTAGACGGGTCCATTGGCATCAGTATCAGACATCTCTTCTCGACCGACTATCTTGACAGTACTCTTGACATGTTGAAGGACCCGGAGGCCGCTCTAGGTGAAGTCATGGAGGGTCACAGAAAGCTGATTGGCGTCTTGCAGAGCATCGCGGACACGGAAGAGCTGTTCAGCAAGGTGGAGACCCTGTAGGGCCCGACTCTTGAGGCAAACCTGCGGTTTGGTCTCGCTTCACTTGTCACGACAGTGCGCAGTCTGAGTGTTTCGCTCCGACATACTGATGTCCCGGCAGTCTCTGAAGAAACCCTGGGGGTGTTACGGGACGCAGTAGTGCCCATTTTTGAAGACGTAACTACAGAAATGCCAGATGCATGCTCCCTCCTCAGTCCGGACGACAAGGTGAGCCAACTTGCTGTTGGACTTGTTCTGGGCTACAATCTTGCTCTGCTTTCAGTGCTCGTGACTGTGACCGTTGCAGCGGCTGCCAGTGACACTGGGCTGGAGCAGTCACAGGTGGAGGAGCTTGAGTTGCTGTTACGCGACTGGACACAAGAACTTGCAGCGCAGCTCACCACTGTCCAGATGGAAATAGACCCCTGGACGGCTTTCCTCCGACTCTCTGCCATTACCATTGACGACTAGGCAGCGGAGTGACGACACTTGATTCTATCAAGCGATGTCAAAGTGGGGTCAATAGTCATCATCGATTTGAGGTGTACTGTTGGTAGAGAACAGAGGGGTCGTAAGCCTTGGGTCGTAATCTCCATGCCTTCTCCAAGGGCTGTGCCGAGGCCTCCAAGTTATTCCTTGATGGACTTGACGAGATGTCAGGCAGGAGCACGCGCCCGCTCTTGATGGATCTGACCTACGATGTCGTGGACGTCCTGGTACGGGCCCTTGCACAGGACCATTGCCCCGGCTGCAGGCGCGGAGCACAGGCAACACATAAGAGCAGCCCATGTAGACTGACCTGATAGTATACCCGAGGGTAGTGGTGTCTGTGGTGCGTCATCTTTCACTTGAGTTCTTATACGGCGAGAGGGGCGGCCGACAGGTCCCGGAGAGCGTGGACGTGTGTGTAGCGGTCGCGTTCGCAACGGCCCACTCGCTGGCAAATGGCAGGAGGCCAACTGTGCTTGCCCGGGTGGGGGTGCCCTTCTGGGTCGTCCAGGTCTCCGAGACGAGTTCGATAGTGCTGTCTGCAGTTGGAGAGTCGATGCGTGCGCTTGAGTTCAGTGAGAACAGGGCTGTGAGTGCCCTGCGACGGGTACTGAGCAGCGAGGTCGTAGAGCCGAAGGCTGTCCCCGGTGCCGTACAGACATGCCTTGAGCTACTGGGCACCGTGGAGCGGTCTGTGAGCTACGTGAGGAACCTTGAGAGGCCGTCGGTGCTCGAGTCTGTGGGCCCCCTGCTCCAGGAGGTGGAGCCCGGCAAGGAGCGGCCACTGTTGGAGACCACGCTGGACTCGCAGGGTGCACTTGAAACGAGCTCACAGTTCCAGCAGCTCCGGGATGCCACACAGACACGGATTGAGACCATGGAACAGGTGCTCTCGCTGGCCACGGAACGGCTGGACAGCCATGTCAGGACACTGGACAACCTGTTCCAACACGAACATGAGCGTTGGGAGCGCCGGAAGCGCACGCAGGAGGAGATTGTAGAGCTTGAGATTGCAGAGCTACAAGAGAAGAAGCAGGACATGATCTACAGGCTGCGTGAGAAACACCGGATGGACATGCGGGCGCTGACCGCAGAGTTTGCAAGGGAGATAGGTACCGTAGAGGAGTTCTATGCAGACCTTGTAGAGATGACGCGGACCGCACGCGTAGAGATAGCCCAGATGGGAGAGAACGTGGAGCAGGCGCTCCAGGCCTTTGTGGAACTGTCGACTAGGCTAGAGGCGGAGGCCTCCAAGTCTACAGGGCAGCTTGAAGAGCTGAGGAAGAGGGCCGAGGAGGTCAGGGCACGCAAGTCGGAGTTGGAGGCAAGGCTTGCAGAGGCAGAACGGGAGGCAGTGGACGAGATTGATGTCCAGATCCGTGACCGGAAGCACCGGCTCGTCGAGTTCGACATGGAACGGGACCAGAAGATGGGCGAGTTGCAGGAGCTGAGGGAGCGTGTGCGCACCTCCGCAAAGCAGTTGAAGACTGCCCTCGAAGAGCGCCTGGTGGTGCTCCGGAAAGAGTTGCGCAGCCTCATGGAATGGGCCCTCGACAACAACCGCGTCCCGGGGCTTGCACCCCTGACCCAGGTCGACATCAATGTGTTCGTTGTCAGGTTCGATGATGGTGACACCACAGTCCTTGTACCGGGCCACACACCGGAGGAGCGTATGGGACTGCCGGCAAGGTACAGCCCACTGAGTAGTGAGCTCGAAGACTTTGTCAGGGGGCTGTTGATGCGCCTGCTCAAGGAGAGCCCCGCGTTCGAGGGCATGTTCACGAAACAGTGTGTGCACGCGGACCTGCTCCACCGGATGTCAGCAGTGGAGGCGCTTGGGCCTGGCCTGGACGAGCTGCAGTCAAGACAGCTCCTGAAGGAAGGCGTCAGGGAAAGGCTTGTTGCGAGCTGGGATGCGTGGGCCGGGAAGTGCCCACGGTGCGGGGAGCAGGTATCGGCAGGGGTACAGTTCTGTCCGTCGTGTGGGGCCCTGCTGGGGGGCTGAACGGCAAGCAGGATGTCTATGAGGATATGTAGTCCTGTGCCTTGTCCCGGGCCAGCCACGACTTTGTGGAGGCGCGCTCGACAAGGCCCTTCTCTTCAAGGGAGCTCAGGGCCTGCACGACATCGTTGTGGTCGTAGGGGAGGCCGCGTCTGCGGAGAACGCGTGTGATAGCCCGCGGTCTGTGGCCCTGTCGCACTATGAGTGGGAGTATTGCGCGCTCAAGTTCTGTCAGGTCCTCGCTCATCGTCAACACAGGTCGATGGGCAGGAGCGAACATTTTAAAGATTGCCTTGCGGGTCTGTGCCCCCTCTTCGAGCGCGTATCAGTCTGTGCCACGCATCAGCACGCCGTGGGACTGAGTAGAGGCACTCCGGAGAGGCCCAAGCGCGACCAGTGGGGCCGGAACAGATGTCTGGAGACGAAAAGGAATACCATCTAGGACTTGCAAGGGGTGACATGCCAGAGAGGGTGCTCCTACCTGGCGACCCCATGCGCGCAAGGCTCATTGCAGAGAAATACTTTGACAGTCCGACCGAGGTGGCCAAGAAACGCGAGTTCTGGAGCTACAGGGGCAAGTATAAGGGAGTGCCCGTTGGGGTGTGTTCGACCGGGATTGGCTGTCCTTCGGCTGCCATCACACTGGAAGAACTCATACGGGTCGGCTCCAAGGTGTTCGTGAGGGTGGGCACAGCAGGCGCCATCGACACCCAGCTGCGAGCCGGCGACCTCGTAGTCCTTACAGGTGCGGTGCGGGATGACGGGACTTCAAAGCAGTACGTGCCTGTTGAGTACCCGGCGGTGGCAGACCACACACTGATATCTGCCCTGATGAGAGCTGCCGAGGCGCGTGGCGTGAGGTATATGATGGGCATCGGACACAGCAAGGACGCATTCTACAGTGAGTACCCCGACATGATGGCCAGCCCCGAGGCAATGGAGATGCGCTGGAAGGCATTGAAACGTGCTGGCGTCATAGCCACAGAGATGGAGTCTGCAGCGCTGTATGTCATCGGGCAGCTAAGGGGCGTACGTGTGGCCACTGTGTGTGAGATAGTGGGGGAGCCCGTTGAGAACGAGGCAAAGATCCTAGACAGGCCCCGATTGGATGACCTCGTGCACGTTGCGCTGGACGCCATGACATCGGTCGAACTATGACAGGTGTCGACATGGGCTGGTGGTGCCACCGGGGGCTGCCCGGGGATGAGCAGTCGGGCACTGCCCGGTCAGATACCACCGAACCAGACTTTCTTCTGGGCCTGCAGCAGGAGCTGTTCTGCTGCATGGATGTCGATACCAGTGGCGGCTGAGATGTCCTCAGGCTTTGCTGCAAGGAAGTCGGGCACCGTCTTGTAGCCAGCCTCTACGACTCGGCGTATGATTGGGTCCTGCAGACCGAGTTCGCGGAGCAGTGTGTGCAGCTCGTCCAGACGCTCCTGCACACGGGACGGGGGAGTGACGCTCGGAGGGGTCTCCGGCGGCCCGCTCACGGGGGGTGACACACTCGGAGTTGTTGTGGGTGGTATGTAGGCCGGGACGTACTCACCATACGTGTCCACAAAGGCCGGACGGACGATGAACACACCCACCAACACCATTGCAGCTAGGAGTACAGGGACGGCAAGGCCCAGCACAGCAGCAGTGAGCGTGCCGTCTACTTGTCGGATTAGGACAATGGGGACGCGCCCCTCGGTGAGGAGGACTACCCACCGGGAACCCGCAATTTCTGTTGCGAGTGCCAGCCAGAACGGGGTGAACAACATCAGGCTGCCCGCCTCAAGGATTGTCAGTCGTCTTGCAAACTCCCACCTCAAACCGAAGGCAGCGATGGGCGGGAGGAGGATGACCACCATACTGATGATGGCCCACACAATGTGGACATTCCAGATGGCATCGAGAGTGTTCGCGTCTGTGACCCCATAGGTCATGAGGGCGATGGCAGCACCACTGAGACACACTCCAGCAGACAACACTGCACCGAGAATCATTCCATAGCCGTATCTCAAGTCAATCCCTCAGCGAGGCGTCCTGACTTGAGAAATGATGCTTCCGGCTCTTTTAGGTGTTTTGAGCGACCTGCATGTCAGGGCGCTGTCGCTTGCGACCGGCACCGGTCGGACAGCAGGTACAGGTACTGGCCCATGGCAACAGCCGGCAGGACCGTGGTGACAGAAGTCACAAGTCTTATTAGCTGCACCACAGGGCATGGCGCGAGAGGCAAGTTGAAACTCTTCTTCGTACTAGGCACACGCCCTGAGATCATCAAGATGGCACCTGTGGTTCACGAGTGTGAGGCGAGGGGGATTGAGCATTTCCTGCTCCACACGGGCCAGCACCACTCAGAGTTCATGAGTGACACAATCTTCGAGGACATGGCCCTCCGTCGACCCGACAAGAACCTGCATGTGGGCTCAGGGACCCATGCTGAGCAGACCGCAAAGGCACTGCTGGGCATTGAACGCGAGCTCCTACGTGAGAGGCCGGATGTCATCCTGGTGGAGGGGGACACGAACGTGGTGCTCTCCGGTGCCATTGCAGCCGTGAAGCTCGGTGTACCGGTCGGACACATCGAGGCCGGACTGCGCAGCTATGACCTGAGGATGCCGGAAGAGCACAACAGGCGCCTTGCGGATCATGCCTCGAAGTACCTGTTCGCGCCGACTGAACGCGCTGCCAGCACACTGCATGGGGAGAACGTCTGGGGACAGGTCTACGTCACCGGGAACACGGTGATTGATGCCCTCGAGGAACGGATTGGCGCGGCCATGGACAGACCCGACATCGCAGCACAACTGGGTACGGAGGAGTACGCACTCCTGACAATGCACCGTGCAGAGAACGTGGATGACAGGCGGATTCTTGAGGGGCTTGTCCGGGGCCTCCTCTCACTGGACGTCGACATAGTCTTCCCGGCACACCCGCGCACGGTGAACCGCCTGCGAGAGTTCGGCCTGATGGACACTGTAGAACGCTATGAAAGAGTGCATGTGATAGAGCCGGTGGGCTACCTCGACATGCTCCGCCTGATGAAGGGCTGCAAGTTCGTGCTCACAGACTCCGGGGGCATCCAGGAGGAGGTCACTGCCCCCAGCCTGAACAAGCGGGCCTTCGTACTGAGGACGTCGACTGAGAGACCGGAGGCTGTAGAGTCAGGGCATGCCACTGTTGTGGGCGTCGACCCCACGGTCTTCCCGGACATGATCCGTGAGGCAGTTGACGAGGGACTTGACAGACCACGGCCATGCCCCTACGGCGACGGGCACGCAGCCAAACGGATTATCGACATACTGGAGCAGGGGCTCCACTAGAGAAGACGTATTAAGTGATACAGTCCTGGTGGGGCAGTGGTGCTGGTCCATACATGTGACAGCAGGGGCAATGGATGATGCCGCGGGTATGCCTGACCAACGATGATGGTTTCAACAGCCAAGGCCTCCAGGAGCTGGCACGGGCAATCAGGTCTGAGATGGAGGTCGTGATTGTCGTACCAGACGGGCAGCGCAGTGCTACAGGGAAGGGGCTCACGCTGAACCAGCCCATCCGGATTGCCGAGAGAGAGGTGCTCAGCGGCATCAGACTGGTCGTGCACACAGGGACACCTGCCGACTCGGTGATTATTGCAAAGTCGTTCTGCAACAACATTGACCTGATTGTCTCGGGGATAAACTCCGGTGCCAACCTTGGGTACCAGAGCATGTTCACCAGTGGCACTGTGGGTGCCGTGTTCGAGGCCGCATTTGTGGGGGTGCCAGCGCTGGCAGTCTCACAGGTGGTCAGACCTGAGGAGTGGTTTGCCCCCAGCGGGGTCGGGCGCGACTACACGAGGATTTGCGAGATGTGCATGGACGTAATACGCCGAGTCCTCAAGAGGGGGCTCCCGGAGGGTGTCGACGCGCTGAACCTGAACTTTCCGGGCAGGGTCACTGAGAAGAGCAGGATTGTGGTCACAAGACCGACGCGCGTCCGCATGGCAAACGACCTTGAGAGACGTGTTGACCCCAATGGCAGTGCATACTACTGGATCCGGGGGTACCAGGTGGAGTCGGGGCCAGGGACAGATGCCTACGAGGTGTTCGAGAACGGGAACGTGTCGCTCTCGCCAATTGTCATAGAGAGCGTGGGTGATAGGGAACTGGCCGCTGTGCGCGAGTTCATGGGCGACTGAGCATCTCAAGGGCCGCCCAGAGAGCATCGGTCTCGGGCCGTGGCAGTGGCCGCTCACCGTGGTCATCCACAACTCGGCGGGTGCCCGGGTCGCTGACCGTCCGGCCAATTATGGTTGCCCGTACCCCCGCAGCCCCGATGCTGGAGACGACCCTGTCCGCGTGGCCGGCGTCGCAGGTCAGGAGCATGCAGCCGCTGCTGATGAGTTGCATGGGGTCAATCCCGAGGACGGAGCATATCGCGCGCGTCGCAGAGTGGACCGGGATGCTACGTGCATCCACCATGCAGCCGACAGAACTGGCATCGCAGAGCTCGTGCAGTGCGCCGGCCAGACCGCCCTCGGTCGGGTCGTGCATTGCCGTGACGTGCCCGGTCTTGAAGGCGACAACACCCTCTTTCACCACGCTGATCAGTCCGCGCATCGCTGTTGCCTGGGAGAGGACATCCTCATGGATGTGTGCCTGCAGGTAGTCCCACCCCTCTGTTGCAAGGATGGCAGTGCCCTCGATTGCAACCGTCTTGGTCATGACTATGGCGTCACCCGGCCGGGCACCGGCTGATGTGACATACTCGCCGGACTCGCTGAAGCCGAGCATGAACCCTGCCACGACCGGCTGACCCGTGCGGTCGGTCACCTCGGTATGACCCCCCACGACCGAAACGCCGAGAGAGGCGGCTGCACTGTCAATCTGTCCCATTATGCGCTTCAGCTCGTCAGGGGTGGCACCACGTGGCAGCAGTATGGAGGAGAGGAACCATCTCGGCGGAATGCCGAATGTAGCAATGTCGTTCGCGTTCACATGCACAGCGAGGTAGCCAACGTCCTCAACGGAGCCTGTAATGGGGTCGGAAGCCGCAATCAGGACGCCCGTGCCAATACGGATGACAGCAGCGTCCTGTCCCAGGCCGGGGCCCAAGACGACATCCGGGTCCTCACGACCGAGGTTGGTGAAGACAATGCGTTCCAGGAGTCCGGGCGGCACCTTACCGGGGAGCAATGTGGGCACCTCGACACCGTGCTGTGCGCAGGGGCCTGTTGCTGGTGCATGAAAAGTGGTATCATCGACACCCAGACTGGGCACTCCTCACTCACTATGACACCAGACTCGCGGCCCCGTGCGCTGGTGGACGGGTGTGGACTGTACTAATAAATCAGACCCAATGGGCCGGACTGTGGTCACACCATGCGACCTGTGGTGGGCCCGCGTGCAGCGCCGCAAGGACGGACAGACAGACATCACAGCACTCAGTGTGAGAGGTATGCCTCGGCCTCATGGAGGTCGTCCATGGAGAGGCGAGAGCGGGTCTGGCAGCCGGCCAGGAAGAGGCCGATTGCGGAGCGTGCGGCCATGACCTCTCTGTAGAGGTAGCAGCGGCCACCGCCGGCCCTTGCAACGAGGAACGCCCCGAATGTCTTCCTGAGGGCCGGCACTGCGAGTACCGCCTCAATGGGGTCGGCAAGGCCGTCCCTGCGGGCGCGGAGTGTTGTGGCCAGCTCCAGGGCCTCATAGTATGGCCTGTGGAGCAACGTGCACCAGTGCCGTTCGTGGGGGTTGACATTCACCGCTGCAATGCGCACCTTCGACCTCCGGAGGAGGCGCGCCGCTTTTACCAGGTCCTTGACGGGCGTATACTGCTCGTGTCCGGGGCCGACAGACTGTGCCAGGGGGATGTTAGGTGCAAAGTCGGAGATCAGGACCACCAGGGGCTGGACATCACGGCTACGCATCCTCTCCCGTCGGACAACCTCAAGGGCTTTCATGAGCGCCTCGGCAAGGGGTGTCAGTCCTGAGACCCGCAGGCGGGCAAGTGCGCGGTAGACCTTGTTCCAGTTGGTAGTAGGCGCCTGTACCTCGACTGCGCCACTGTCCTTGAAAGCGATGATACCGACGCGGTCCTTTGAGCCACGGGTCTCCCGTTCTATGCGCCCAATGACGTCCCGCACCTCCCTCATGCAGCCCTTCATGGACATGCTGACATCAACGACCATGAGCACAGTGAGTGGGACGCGACCAGTGAACACCGACTCGCGGATGTCCTCACGTCTTATGGTGAGGTGGCCGGTCTCAGAGGGGCGCTCTCCACGGGCAATGGCTGCCACGACCGTTGATGGCAGGTGGATGCTGTGGACTTCCGGCCCCGGAATCCTCCAGCGCGTTGGCCGGCCGTGTTCTTCAGACTCCGACGACTTCAACGAGCCCATGGCACGGGAGCTCACACTCTTGTGTACCCAGCCACCAGAGCTCACTGTTGAGCGGATCATTGCCCGCGTCATGAGGTCACGCGGGTCGAAGAGCACCTCGCCAGTGTCGAGGTCGGGGAGCTTCACATAGAACGAGGAGTCGAGGTCGGGTGTGTCCCTGATGTCAGACTTTGGGCCCATGATACGAGAGGGGGGCCCACCGTCGTACGGGCGTGTCGCGGTGCCCCACTCGTCCCCCGGCTCCGGCGCCGCACGGCCACGTTCGACCACATCAATGCCGGCTGCAGGGCCGCTCTTCCGCTTGACCATTGTCCGGAGCCACTTACGGATGAGTACGTACATGATGGGGATGAAGACTATCGTGTCCACAATGATTGCCGGCACGCTCGGGACGCCAGCAATCGCCGAGCCGAGGAAAAAGTTGAGTGGGCTCCACATCAACCATGCAAGGTATGACAGTGTTACCACGGCCATGATGGTACATATGGTGCCCTTGACCGGGTCACCCTGGGGGTTCCTCACCCCCTCGGTGCTTTTTTTTTACCATCAGCCATGTCGGTCTCGACAACACGGCTCTGACGGCCGAACCTCCCACCGCTGAGCCGGGGGCCTGTGATGTCAGAGGACTCCGATGGCGACTCGGTCGGCGACTTGCGACGGTCTCGCTTCTCACTTATCGAGACAGCCTTGGTGATGGCCTCTTGGATCTCCTGTGGGGACGGGGGCTCGAGGAGCCCACCGCGTCGTGTCCGGTGACTCAGCGCCAGTCTGGCACCCAGTTGCATGTCCTCAAGTGTGACCTCGGTCCGTCCTGAGAAGGCTGAATGGGTCATGGCGACCTTGCTGATAACGATGTCAGGTCGTACGCCATCGACCTCAAGTGCGTCGCATGCCATCGCTATGGCACGCAGGCGGCTCCGTGACAGGACCACCTCTGGGAGCAGCTCACGTGCACGGACAATCCGCTCCCGCAACTCCGTCTGTGCCGCTGCCCACTCCTCACGGAACATCTCCGGGTCGTCCTCGAATGCGAGGTTCCTGCGTACGAGCTCCATCCTCTGTTCCACGGTCAGGTGACGCCCCACTGCGACGTGCGTGGGGAACCGGTCCAGTAGTTGCGGGCGTAGCTCGCCCTCTTCCGGGTTCATCGTCCCTATCAACACAAAGTCCGAGGGGTGGGCAACAGAGATACCCTCCCGCTCGACCACGTTCACCTTTGTGGCCGCTGCGTCGAGCAGGTCATCCACGAGGTGGTCAGGGAGGAGGTTGACCTCGTCGACGTAGAGGACGTTCTGGTTGGCCTCGGCCAAGATCCCGGGCTTCAGGGCCTGGATGCCCTCTTGCAGGACGCGTTCGATGTCCAGAGAACCGATGAGCCTGTCCTCGGTCGCCGACAGTGGGAGGTTGACCACCCGCATCTTGCGTCTCTTCACAGGCAGGGTCTCGCCACGTTCGATGCGCCGACGGCAGTCCTCACAGAGCAGACGTCCTGACGGGGCACAGCCGAACCTGCACCCCTCGACTGTCTCGACTTCAGGGAGGAGGTCTGCAAGCGCCCTCACGAGGGTGGTCTTTCCTGTGCCCTTTGGGCCGGAGATGAGGACCCCACCGATACGTGGGTTCACGCCGTTCAGGAGGAGAGCGAGCTTCAGCTCGTCAAGGCCGACAATAGCAGCAAATGGGAGGACTGGTCGCTGGAGTTCGGTCAATATCTATCAGCTCGCATGCTGCACTGGCCTAGTTGGAACATCTCATAAAGGTGATGGTCCGCGTGATGGGTCATGTCAGAGATGAACTCCGGTCTGTCACACATCCAGTGCCCACAGTGTGGAAAGGAGCACTCCCCCGACAGTGTAGTGACGTACTGCCAGTGCGGCTCACCCCTGTTTGCAGTGTACGACACCGGACGTGTTGCTGAGCTGTTCAGCAGGGGCGAGTTCCCCACCCACAAGAGGTCGATGTGGAGATATGGTGCCCTGTTGCCTGTACGGTCACCACAGTATGTTGTGAGCCTTGGGGAGGGGTGGACACCACTGCTGAGGATGGAGCGGCTCGGCAGACACATAGGACTGCAGGGGCTCCGGGTCAAGGACGAGGGTAGGAACCCGACCGCAAGTTTCAAGGACAGAGGGATGTCGGCCTCGGTGTCGAAGCACCTTGAGCTGGGGAGGGAACACTTCGTGCTGCCATCAGCCGGCAACGCAGCGGTATCCCTCAGCGCGTACTGTGCATACGCTGGCGTGCATGCTACTGTCTTCATGCCAGAGGACACACCCAGTCCATTTGTTTCCGAGTGCAAGATGTATGGCGCCGAAGTCGTGCTTGTGACGGGCACCATTTCCAACTGTGGCGCCCAGTTGCGCCGCCAGGCCAGGGAAGGGTGGACACCACTCTCGACCACCAAAGAGCCCTACCGTGTGGAGGGGAAGAAGACCATCATCTTTGAGATTGCCGAACAGCTCGGCTGGAGGCTGCCAGCTGCGGTCGTCTGCCCCACCGGAGGAGGCACTGCCATCGTAGCTGCTCACAAGGCACTCCAAGAGCTCAGGGCCATTGGGGCCGTCGAGGACCCCGGCACAAGGCTCTATGCGGTGCAGACGGAGGCGTGCTCCCCGATAGTTGAGGCCTACAACAATGGGACTGACGACGTTGCAGCGTGCCACAGACCAGGGCTGACAACCGCCTACGGGCTCAGAGTCCCACAGCCCTTTGCTGGGAGGCTGATACTCCGGGCACTGAGGGACACAGGTGGTAGGGCCGTGGCGGTCCCAGAGAGGGACATAGAGGAGATGAGGAGTGCAGTGGGGAGGCTCGGGGGACTGAACATATGTCCGGAGAGTGCTGCTGGCCTCACTGGACTACGGGCACTGGTGGAAGCAGGGGACATAGACCCCAGCGAGGAGGTCGTTGTCCTGAACACTGCATCTGCTGCACGCTATCTGTGACCGCCAGAGGACGCCGTGACCAGACAAGGATGGACATGTCCACCCTGCAGTATGCATGCAGGAGGTCATGGCATCAGCTGCTGACGGTGGACATGGTACGGCAGGTCTATTAGGGGGCAACCCGTCACTCGTAACGCCTCACGCATACTGATGATGGTAGCCTAGCAGGAGAGTCCAATGGGACATGGATGAAACTGGGAGTGATACGGCGCATCACTACCGGGGCTTCAAGGAGTCGCTCCATTGCGGTAGGGCAGAGGGAGCGGTCATTGTTGTGCTCATCGTATTGTACCTCTGTGCAAGGGTGATGGGGACAGTCCCGCTGTGGACGGTGGTCCTCGGACTGGTGTGTGGGACGTGGCTGGCGTTCAGGCCGTCCGAGTGGGCCGTGGAGGGTATCGAGAGCATTGCGGGCCACATGCGGGCCACAGCCTACGTGGCGGGAATGCTCTCAAGCCTCGCGAGTAACATGCCGGAGGCTGTTGTCAGTGGTATTGCTGCGTACTCCGGGTTTGTGCAACACGACCAGGACCTACTTGACATTGCTGTGCTCTCAGTGCTGGTCGCTGCCGGGTTCAACATGCTCCTCCTCGGGCTCACCATTGTGCTCTCCACCCACGGGAAGGAAGACATGACGGTTCCCAGTGAGGCAATCAAGAAGGACACCGTGCTGATCCGGTGGACGATAGTCGCGCTAGCCTCAATGTTTGCACTTGGAGTCGTTGACGTCCTGTTCACGACTGGACCAGTAGAGCTCGTGCTCCCCCCTGCAGCAGCCTTCCTGCTATTCATATCGTACCTGGTGTATGCCGGTGCACTGGTGTCGGGCCGCAGTGACGAGGCTACCGGGACTGCTGTGCCGCACCACTCACGCAGGACCGCTGCAGCGCTGACAATAACCGGGTTCGTGGCCATCTTCTTTGCAGGTGAAGTCCTGACCTCGTCTGTGGAGGGGCTCCTCGAACACTATGGTGGGGCCCTGAGCGGGATTGCAGACCCGGTCACGGTGGCAGCGCTAGTCCTGGGAGCTGCCGGTGCAGTGCCTGAACATGCGATTGCACTCGTGGCGGCGGCGCGCGGGAAGATTGGCATTGCAGTGGGCAACCTCATTGGCGGAGTCCTACAGATAGTGTTGCTCGTGATGGGCGGGATAGGGGTGTTCGTACCAATCCCGCTAGACCGCTATGTGCTCTTCCAAATCGTAGTGATTGCTGGTAGCCTCTGGTTCCTGAAACGGGCAATCACAGACGACCACCAGCTCGATGTCTTCGAGGGGGCTATGATCATGCTCCTCCAGATGTATGTGTTCGTGCTCCTCCTGTTCGGTACTCCGGTATGATGTGTGGGAGTATTAGGCGCAGGTCCTGTTGCCGTATGACAACATGAGCGGCACGTGCGACCTGTTCGTCACGGGGCCTGAAAGCAATGGCGAGGCCGGCCACCGAGAAGACAGGTACATCGTTCAGGCCATCGCCCACAAAGGCGGTCTCTGTCAGTGCAGTACCGAAGTGCTCACATATCCGCCGCAGGCCGTCGACCTTGCCGTCCCAGCCGACCTGTACGTCGACCTCGCCTGTTAGCACACCGTCCCTGTGACCGAGATGGTTGGTCAGCACATACTCGATGCCGAGCCGTCGGGCAACGTGGTCTGCGAGGACATCGAGGCCACCCGAGAGTACTGCAGTGTGGACGCCATGTTCTCGGAGGATTTGGAGGGTCTCTTCAGCACCCGGTGTGAGCTGGCTCCGCTCGACCGCTTCAAGGACTTGTGCAAGCGGCTGCCCCTTCCACAGTGCAGCGTCGAGCACTGCCCACTCATCGTACGTGATCTGTCCATCAAAGTACATGTCGTAGTAGCGCTTGCCGGTCTCCTCAGTGCCAAAGAGCTGGTGCAGTCGCCACCAGATGCTGGTGTGGACTGTGAGCGTACCGTCAACATCAAAGACTACAAGCCGTATCATAGGGTCACATCCCGATATGGGCTCCTGTGGGGGTGTGCTGGAAGGGCCTGTCTGTCAGCTGCTGACCCCGTGTTCACGCTCGGCACGTGCCTCTTCTTCCAGGCGCAGGAGGATGTCTTCAATCCGTGAGTCAATGTCGTTGCCCTCTGCCTCAGGCCCTGTGAGGGACTCGAGGGGTGGCAGGACCCCGGCGCGCTCAAGTGTCAGCTCGGCCTCGATGGATGCCATCCGCTGTTCAACACGTTGCTCAGTGTCAACGGGGCTGGCAGAGGAGGACACGTCCTCTGAGAGGAGGTCTCTTGCGATAGATACGTGTTCGAGCGACTCGGCCAGTCTGTCCAGTTGTACCTGGATCTCCGTGGGGTCCAGGGCACCACGCACCTCCTCAAGGGCCTCATTGGCAGCGGTCATGGCCCTCATCACGCTTGCCTGGTCACGCGCCTCCTCGATGCTGAACAGCGATGACTCGAGCGTCAGCATCTGCTGCTGGTACTTCGACAGCCTGTCCTCAAGGTCTATGGCAATCCGCAGGTGGGTGCGTGCGAGCCCCCTGTCACCACGGGCAGCAGCAACGCGTGCTGACTCCGCCTCCTGGGCAATCCGTGCCTCAATGTTCCGGATGCGCAGGGTCAGCGCGTTCAGTGCCCCACGGATTTCGAGGATGCTGTGTTCAAGGTCAACCTCCTTCTTTCCGCTCAGGAAGCCCATAGCAGTCACCCACTGTTCATGTCCGACTCGGGCCAGCCATATTTAAGGCGTTGCAACACGCCGGCCCCGCCTCATACGGCTCCGGAGGCCAGCGATGGTGCCGCCCTGAACACGGCAGTGAGGAGGAGCACAGAAGCGAGAGTGGCCAGACCACACCAGTGGACGACGGCCATCGCAGGTGATGAGTCCCAGCCCCAGCTCAGGAGTGTTGCAAGGACTGCTGAGACCACCTCTGCTGCGCAGACACGGTTGTGCAGGTAGTAGTCGGCGAGCCGGGAGATATAGGAGTTCGGGGCCGTCGACGCGGGGACAGTACGGACACGCCATTTGGAGAGTGGGTATAGGGGCCTGAGACCACCGTCCATTGCGTCAACGGTCAGGTGGAGGAGCACCGGGACTGCCACCCAGAACGCCGGTGGGAACACGGGGGCGACGGACAGGAGGCACAGCCAGGGTAACATCGAGTGCGTGACGAGGTCGCGGTGCCCGTGCTCGAGGTCATCACCTGCAAGCAGGATGTCAAGGTCTATGAACACACCGCAGCCGACCGCAGTGTAGAGCACATCTACTGGCGGTTGCAGGGGGTACCATAACAGTGCGACTAGGACAACAGTGGATGTGGCGTGGAAAGTGGGGAGCAGCAGTAGCACCACCGTGGTCAGACATGAGCGGTGTGACGTCGACACCTAGTGTCGACAGCCCAAGAGCCCGTATGGGCCCTCTGCACCATGCTCTGGCCACATCGAAAGGCTGTAATATCACCTCCGGCCGGTGCACACCTGCGGGTGGTACAGAGATGACACTGTTGCGGACTGTCCAGCACGCTACAGAAGCAGCCAGGACCCATATCATCGACAACATCGAGAAGAGACGGGAGAAGACAGGGACGACCAACCAGTATGGTGACCAGACGCTGGTGCTCGACCTCGACACTGAGAACCTAGTCATGGATGTACTCGGGACTGCAGACACCGACTTTGCGTTCCTGACCGAGGAACAGGGCCTCATAACAGGGGACAGGTCGCCGGAGTACTTGGCCATCATAGACCCCATAGACGGGTCTGTGAACCTTGAGAGGGGAGTGCCGCTCTGCAGCGTCGGGATTGCAGTGCTCCCATATGGGGACATCATGACATCGGATGACATCGAGGTCTCGGTGATTGCCTCAGTCTTCACGGACGAGGTCTATGTTGCTGAGCGTGGCCATGGCGTCATGCTGAACGGGCGTCGTGTACGGCCATCAGACACCAAGGACCCGACTGAGGCCATTGTGTCCTATGATACCCATCGCAACATGTCTGGAGAGTTCGGCCAGAGGTCACTCTCGGTGCTGGCTGGAGTAGGGGATATCAGGAGGACGGGCACCAACCTGCTTGACCTCTGCTGGACAGCGGCCGGCAAGCTGGACGCAATGGTCGACCTGCGGGACATCCTCGCAGTAATCCACGTCAGTGGGACCCATATGGTGTCCGAAGCAGGGGGACACGTCATCGACGGCCATGGCAACCGGTTCGTAGTCCCAATCGAAGCTGGCAGGCGGATGAGCTACGTGGCCGCCTCTAACAGAGGACTTGCCGAGAGGCTGCTAGACCTGTTCAATACATAGTCCACAGTTGTTACACACAGAAACCGCGTCTGGTGCGGCCGGATTACATATCTAACCCCTTATATTCAGAGCAGTGGGAGCAGTGTGCAGGGTGGAAACAACATGTCTACAGCCCAGAAGAGCATCCGCGATATGGTGCCGCCAAAGGTAAGAGAGAACATGCGTGACATCAAGCACAAGGTCGTCATCCTCTCCGGCAAGGGCGGCGTGGGCAAGACCACTGTGGCAACGAACCTGGCCATGGCATTTGCAAGGGACGGCCTTGAAACGGGCGTCCTGGATGTGGACATCTACGGGCCCAACGTCCCCAAGCTCCTCGGACTTGAGGGACAGCACCCGGCAGTGGAGGGTGAATCAATCCTGCCTGTCGTGGGCCCGCTCGGAGTGCGCGTGATGAGCATGGCGTTCCTCCTCCGGAACAGGGACGATGCCGTGGCGTGGCGAGGACCACTGGTCGCAAAGGTGATTGGCCAGTTCCTTGGCGATGTGCGCTGGGGAGCACTGGACATGCTCGTCGTTGACCTCCCACCTGGTACTGGCGACGAGATACTGAGCATTCTGCAGTCAATCCCCGATGCCGATGGTGTCATCATTGTCTCGACACCGCAGGAGGTCGCGGTGCTGGACGCCAGCCGTGCCGTCAGACTCGTGAAAAAGATGGGCGTCCCGGTGCTCGGCATTGTTGAGAACATGAGTGAGTTCGTGTGCCCCGAGTGTGGCAGCGTCCACAAGCTGTTCGGTGATGGCGCCACTCGCAGGGCCGCAGAGCAGTACGATATTGAACTCCTCGGCTCGCTACCACTCGACCCCCGAGTCGTCACCTTCAGCGACAAGGGCACTCCGTTTGTGATCATG
This sequence comes from Promethearchaeota archaeon, assembly GCA_027031765.1. Taxonomy (GTDB): domain Archaea; phylum Asgardarchaeota; class Thorarchaeia; order Thorarchaeales; family Thorarchaeaceae; genus JALVPN01. Next base: position 21,617 of record JALVPN010000211.1, read on the forward strand.
GAACCCGAGAGCAGGGTCGCCGGGGCATTCAATGCCCTTGTCACACGTCTGCGCGAAAAGATGGAAGTGTAGTCAGTGGGAGCCCCGGAGAGGCACAGGATGGCAGACTGGTGACAGCACGGCCCCGAGCAGGTGACCCGAGAGCAGGTACAGACCAGCCGGGCGGTCGTCTACAGCTGCGCGCCATATGAGGACGCTGGACAGGGTACAAGCAACCCCTGTGCCCACCCACTCCCACTCTCGGTCCCGCTCCAAGTCGGTCCCGGGTGTATTGGTCTCAAGACTCCTCTCCGTACGGTGTTGTGCCGTCAGACCCGCTGGCCTCAGACCCCGGTCTGGACTCCTCAGTCGTTGACTCGTCAGCTCCTGTCGGTTCCTCGGTGCCAGGCCCTGCAGACAGGAGCCTTGTAAGGAAGGGGTACTGCAGGACAAGACTCACAATCGCGAGGACTATGGTGATCCAGACTGTGGTCTCAGGCCCGAACATGACCAGGGGGTTCAGTACCATGTTGCTGGGGGATGTCTCGAAGAGTGTGGACTGGAACCACACAGGGATAGCAAATGCCATGGGCAGGCAGACTATGACCAGTAGGATGATGCTGGCTATTATCTCGGCCGTGTAGGTCAGTACCTTCTTCAACGTGCTGTCGATAGCTCTCCTTGCCTGTGTCAACTTCAAGTCCTCGCGGTAGGCGGAACGGTGTCGTCCTTTAAAACTTGGTGCTGGGAGTGTACGGCCTAGCTGCCCTGTTACGCTCATGGGCTGAGTGAACCGGTATGTGCCAGAACCATGCATGCACGACAACGTACGACAGTGCCAACAGCTTGCCCTCTAGTGGGAGTCAAGTAGGACGGCGGGGGCAAGAGAGAACGAGGACTTGGGGAGATAGAGATAGTGGTTGAGATGGACGGAGAAGGACTTGTGCCCCCGCAACTGTTCCAACACTCTACAGACCTTTTCTGGATTTAAGGAAATCTGGGACGTCTGTATTGCGGAGTCCGCAATACTGGCGACATACTATTGGAAATATCACAATCCTTAAAAGGGGCGCTGTGGACGTGACTCTTGGTAAGTGTGTTGAGGAGGCGCCACAACCACTCGTCGTGCCAAGGCGAGTTTCCCTCCCTCCTGAAATCCTAGTCGCACAGAAGTGCACACATCCTCTCCTCCTCAAGCAACCAAAGCGAACCGTTCTTGTTTTGGCGCCTCCTCACACCTCACCCACTCGGTCTTGTCCTGTTGTTACAATGTCATCTGTCTTGAGCACCACAGTCCCGTGTCCGCACGAGGTGGCGCAAGACGGCAACCATCTGCTGTGTGGGAGGGCCTGCTAGTCGTCCAGGTCAAGGTCTATGATTTCCTGTACCCGTCCCATGGAGAACACTTCTAGCAGGAAGGGCATGTGGGCTTCTCCGACCTTGAGCCACGCATAGCCATCGCGCCGGTAGTATACATACTTCACAGCGTCGTACCGTACCTCAACAAGAGAGCCGTCAGGTAGCTCGTTGAGGTCGAAACACTCGAGGGACAACTCATCGTCACCACCCTTGGGGGTGGTGAGATAGAGACGGTCCACACCTTCACCCGATGGTAGGATCAGTGCGGCGTGCGGCCTTGTAGTGGGTGTCCATGTCTGAGGTAGGCTTATACACTTACACGCGAAGGCGCCGCTAGCGGCTCTCAGCATGGCGTACGCGCGAAGGTCGACCATCTCGGTTTCTTCCGGGGCGTGTGGTGGGGCAGCGGGAGGACCCGTCTGTCTGACGGGAATGTGCCATTTCCACTGCCGTCATTGGGGTCTCTACTACATATAAGGCAACGGGCACGCAGGGCGCGCCAAGGGCCGTAGAACGGGCCTGTGGACGTTGTGGTGGACGCTGTAGGGAGGCCCCACACCAAGGAGGTACGAGTGCTGTTATAAGCTGCTGGGTATGGTTGCGGGAGGTCATACGGGCCCGTCCCGGCCAAACAACTGACCACACTAGTCTGCGCGCCCCTCCACCCGCCGTCGTGCTTCCTCATAGACGCCTTCGAGCGACCCGAAGACGACACTGGCCCCTGACTCAAGGAGGGTCTCACGACTTGTCTCCCCGGTGGTGACGCCCCAGAACTCGATACCGGCACGCTGGGCGGCCACGCCGTCTATGCTCGCATCACCCACATAGGCGACCTCGGATTTCTGGACGCCCAGCTGCTCACACAACTTCAGCAGGCCGTCCGGGTAGGGCTTCGGGTTTGGTGACTCGTTGCGTGTCTGGATGACCTCAAAGAAGTCGTCCAAGGGTATCCTCTCACGGATGATGTCCACAGCATGACGGCCGTTGTTGGTCAGGATTGCAGTCTTGAGGCCCAGAGAACGGATTTGCCGGACGACGTCCAGCGCACCCTCTATTAGGGTCGCAGCCTTTGCTGCGTCACCCTCGTGACAGTTGAGGAGGGAGTCCACTTCTCCCTCCATCCGGGCCCACTCCTCCTCCGAGATGCCCTTGCTAATGAAGTACTGGCGCGCCTTGTACTTTGAACTCGATATCCCGTCAGCGGGCTCCAGCAGGTCAGCGGGCATCCCTCTATCAATATAGTAGCGTTTTGTATCCCGCCGCATTGCTTCAAGAGGGAGTGTGAGTTTCGTTATTGTGCCGTCGAGGTCGAATATGAGGGCCTTGAGCAACGCGCCATCACAAGACGGACATCAGCGCAGCCTACTTAAAGATAGCCCCAGCGCACTGCCGCCACGCAGACGGCAGCTACTGTGACGGGGCCTCGACCACATGCTTACAGATGGCAGTGGTGACCAGTGGTAACGACCGGCCATAGAAGTGACCCTCGTCAGGGAGGAACTCGGTGTGGACAGTCGCTGATACCAGGCCCTCTTTGAAACGGCCCATGTCCTTGGGGGGGACAATGGTGTCCCTCAGGCCATGATACATCAGCACAGGACAGGTTATGGAGGCAAGGCGCTGCTTGAGGTCGTCGGCCTCGGAGGCGATTGAATAGGATGCGCTCAGAGCGGACACAGATGCGGGGCGGATGTCGGCAGCCACACAGAGGGCGACCGAGCCACCGAACGAATAGCCGACAACCCCCACACGTCTGCACCCTACTGCACGGGTGAGCGCAGCAAAGGCAGCACTGGCGTCCTGGACCGCACCCATAACACCCTCATACCTGTGTCGCACACGGGGCACACCCCTGAAGTCGAACCTAAGAGAAGCGATACCGTGGTCATAGAGGGCGTCACAGAGTGCAATCACAACTCCGTTGTCCATGTCCCCACCGTATAGTGGGTGCGGGTGGAGTACGAGTGCCGCCGCGTGCTGCTCCTCCGGAGTGTGGAGTACGGCTTGCCTGTCAGTCCCGTCCACTGTGAAGTGGATGTGCGTGAAGGGCCTCATCACACGCCGGGCTCCTCAATGGCCTTGATGCAGAGGCCCTCAGAGTCAGCATGTCGTGACACTCTGACCCGGACAGGGGGTGCAACACCAGTGGCCACCGACCCCACAAACGGTATGCATGTGGAGTCACAGTACAGGCGCCCGTGCTGTACAAAGGCCTCATACTGGGGGCAGTGGGAGTGTGTGAACTCAGCGACACGACCAGACTGCCAGTGGACATCCATCTTGGCACCAAGGAGAGAGCCCAGGACTCTCCACGCATCTGCTGCACCTGCAACAGATGGCTCAAGAGAGAGCTGCTCCCGGAGTCGACCTGCGACACCTTCACCCAGACGTCGGAACACCTCTTCAAGGGCCTCAAACCCCACCTCACCGAACCTTGCTCCGATGACCTCTGCTGTCGTGGCAATCAACTCGTTGATGAACTCTCTCAGCTGGCCGACAACCAGTCCTGACGGTACCAGTCCGTGGACCGCAATGCTACGTAACAGACCCATGGTACTGACCCACACCCCCCAGTCAGGCGGGGAATATAAGTTGTTAGAGGCCGGTCATCAGGCGCACATCGTGACTCCAGGTCGGAGTGGCAGCACTATCTAGTTGCTGGCATGGGATCCGGAGTGGACGACCTACAGGGTATCTGTCGACTGGGAGTACCGACACGGACGAACAACAGACCTACATTGCTGGTCCTCTCAGTCGAGCACAACACCAGTCCGGTTGAAGTCCACCACCATGGGGGTCGACCTAGGCATACCGGCCGTGGCGAACATCCTGTAGGACCACTGCAACCTGACCGCAAAGACCCACGACGATGACACTGATGCGTTGTAGACTGTGAACTTGTCGTTGATGTCATGGACCGTAGAGGAGAGCGTGAACTCGTGCGTGTACCCGGAACTGACGAGGCGATACTCCTCGGGTACGCTAAGACCAAAGGCCGTGTAGCTCAGCTTGTCGCGGTTCAGGAACACTGTGGCGCTCATCCCAGTAATCTGGATGTTGCCCTGGAAAGTGTATGGGGCCTGGAACCGGAATGTGAGACGCATGACTGGGTCGACTGTGTGGTTATCTATGTCGAGGTTCGAGAGCCGGATTTCGAGCAGTTCGACCTGCATGTCCTTTAGGAGGTAGTAGCTGCCACTGTAGTAGGACGCCGTGTTCACAAGTGATACTGCACTGATCACACCGACCAGTATCATCAGTGCTACGACGCGGTCCTGAGTTTTCGGGTCTGAAATCATCTCTCACTCAGACACCTGACCCTCAAGAGGAGATATCATCCTTCCGCTCGGCGCAGGGGTCATGCAAGGAGAACAAGGCCCAAGTAGTGTACCGCCCATGGGAAGAGCGCCAGCACGGAGGGTAGTGGAATACCGGGCAGTAGCCTGCCGGGCCGGGCAAGAACAAACACATTGACCGATATCCCAGTGAGCATGAGTACCACGGACATCAGCCAGACAAAGGGCGGGAAGTAGACGAGCGTGTGGGCGGCAAGTAGAGAGAAGACCACGTAGTCCCCGACGCCGACGGCCGCGGCCCTTGTCTGGACGCGTGTGTAGTCAAAGGGGTCAACACCGACATGTCCTTCAAGCTCTGTCGGCACCGATGCTCGGCTATGACGTACAATGAGATAGTCCTCCACAACAAGGGTGGTCACTATCACGGCGATGCTCGACGTGACCGTGATGATGCCCAGGAATGTGCCGAACACGCTGCCATAGAATATGACGAATAGGTTCCTGACGGCGGGCGGGAGCGCATCAATGAGTACAAGGATGAGCGCAAGCATCGACACCCCCAGCGACACCACCAGTAGTATCCCCTGCGCCACACTGGTCGCACCCTTGAACATCAGGAGCAAAAAGGCCTGACCTATGAACAGCGAGACCGCGTACGTGAGTGGCGATACCACAAATGCGACTACCAAGCGTCGACCAAGATGCCGGTGACGACGCAGGGCCCACGAAAGCAGGAGTACAACAGCAGCCCCGAGGACTGTCGACACGACGGCCTGGATGACGAGGGCACCCAGTGTCATCTCTTGGGGCTGACCGACGACTTCGCCAATGTAGGGTGTGGTCAAGACAGATGCCGCAATACCTGAGCCTACTGCGAGAGGAATGGAGGAGAGGATGACGAGCTGAACACGCGGACGTTCCACAGTGGACAACCCCAGCATGCGACTGGAGTGGGCAGCCACACCTAAATGGAATTGGATTGATGCAGGTACGTTGCAGGGCTGGCTGTCTTTCAGTACGGCTGTCCCTATTGGGACCTGTGCAGCCAGTATGCAGTGGGCCCAGTGGCCTGTCAGTGAAATAAAAAGAAAGGAGGGGGACAGTAGTCCCCTTCAGGTTGTACTCTATCGCTCCCGCAGCAGCAGGTAGCCGCCGACCAGGATTACGACAGCAGCACCGACCGCGCCTGCGACGATTGCCATGGTGAACTCGGGCGCACCGCCGGTCGGGGTGGTCGTCGTCGTAGTAGTGGTCGTCGTCGTAGTAGTGGTCGTCGTCGTAGTAGTGGTCGTCGTCGTAGTAGTGGTCGTCGTTGTGGTCGTTGGTGGGGTCCAGCTCCTATCAGGTCCGAAGACGTAGTTCGGGTTGTAGGTCAACTCGGTGAACTCACCAGCCACGTACTCCGAAACGTTGAACGGACCAGAGGTAATCATGGCCTCCGCCGGTGGGTGCGGATCCCACTTGTTCCAGCCCTCAAGACCAATCGTCAAGAAGAAGTGCTCCGGGATGATGGTCTTGTAGGCCACCGTGTGCAGGTGCCAGTACGACTCCGAACTGAACTCAACGACGAGCCTGTATGTCGTCGGCGCGTACGCAGCGGTCATCTCCTTCAGGTCGGGCCCTATCGGGTTGCCCGGTGCGTCACGATAGTAGTTCAGCGTGTACGCCACGTCGTCGGCGGTCAGAGGTGTTCCGTCCGTCCATGTGGCGTTTTGTATGAGGTCAAACGTGAGTCGCGTATGTCCTTCCGGCACCGCAGGGTTGTCCGCGTGGGTCTCTATGACATAACTCTCAGCCAACCACGGCATGTCCTTTCCTTTCGGGTCGATTGTGACTAGGCTGTCGTAGAGCATCATCAGCACGTTGTTCGTGTATGCCGAGCTGCTCGTCATGAAGTTGAAGGTGTCGATGTCAAGTGGGTTGCTCCAGCGGAACGTACCGCCGAAGGGTGCGCCCTCCTGACCGCCCTTCAGGTGCACCTTGTAGTTGGTCCACCAGCCTGGGACACCTCCGCTCACATCGTTGACATAGCCCTCGAACCTGTCGGTCCGGTAGGCTGAGAGGAGGATGTTCTCGTAGCAGATGATCATTGGGCATGCGTGCACCCAGATCTCCTGCATGGCGAAGGCTGCGTCGTAGACGTCCTGGTAGTCGGTCGAGTGGAGCAGTGCGTCCCTGTACGAGTCGTAGGTCGAGTTGCGCCAGTTCGGGAAGTTGTAGAACGGCCTATCGGCGTACTCGGACCAGAACTCGTAGGCCAGCCAGTCCACGTCGAAGGACCCAAAGCTCGTGCCCAGGAAGACGATGTCGTAGTCCTGGTGGTAGTAGAGCCGGACGAGGTACTCGTAGAAGTCAGTCGGCACAGACTCGGCATCGATCTTGAGGGCTTGGAGGGCTTCTGCCACTTTCTGGCCGACCTCAATGGCGATGTTTGAGGACTGAGCACACTCGACCTTCACGTGGAACGGGTTGCCGTGCGGGTCGTTCCTCTTCTTGGTAACAGGGTCAACGGTGAAGCCGGCCTCGTCGAGCAGTTTGTTGCCGAGCTCAACATTGGCCTCGTAGTACGTGTACGGGAGGAGCCCCTCGCATGAGAACGGGTTCACCTTCGGTACACACGAGTCCTGTGGCTCGGACAGGCCGTCCCACACGTTATCCGAGATTGCCTCCTTGTCCAGCGCAAAGGCAAGCGCTCTCCGGAACGCCGTGTAGTTGAACGGGTTCTTCGCGGTGTTTATGGTAACGTAGCCGTAACCGTTTCGGATGACGTTGGCGACCTCGACGTGCTCTGCCTGCTCTAGTGCTGGCAGGTGGGTCGGGTCGACCATGTCACCGATCAGGTCGATTTCGTTGTTCTGCAGCGCGAGCACTTGCTGGTCGTCGCCCTTGATTACGTTGTATACAATCTTGTCCACGAAGGGGCCAGTCTTCTTGAAGCCAGGCAACGGGATTGTCTGTGCCTTGGCCCACATCGGGGAGATTGCCATCAACGTAAAAGCAGCGACAAGTGCCAGTGCAAGGACTCGCTTTGCACGCTTGTCAAGCATATTCTCTCTATCTCCTTCCAAGTCGGAATCGGATTGTGGCTCATCTGATAGCCGCTCAATAAAAGCATTATGATGGCCGGAAACACACATAGGACTGCATCGGAGTGGCCCATCAGGGACGCCCCGCACGGTACTGTATGGTATTGCTGGAGTCCGGAGGTACAACACGCAGGCCAGACACAGGAAACAATCAAGTCCGACCTGGTACCTCTGGCAAGTGAGGGACGGGCCCGATACATGGTGGCTGCAACCACTGGCTACTGCCAGTAGAGCTGTAGACGCCGATGAGGGGCAGCCCTCGCTTTCCACACCTGATCACGCCGCACTATACTCCAGTACACTGCGGTCACCGGAAGTGTGACAGCCAGACTGCGAGAGTGGACTGGAGCATGAACCGTCCACAGTGTGGATGGGGCAGCCGCAACCAGAGTACTCAGGCCAGTGGGACAGGGGCCCAAGCACAGCACCACTAACAGGGCCAGGTGGTAGTGTGGACCGGCAGGTGCAGTGCGCGGCATCACACTAGCGTTCACGCAGACGCGGGTTGAGCACCTGGTCAAGTGTGTGGCCCACGAAGGTGAATGACAAGGACAGGACCGTAATCATGAGGCCCGGGAAGATTACGACCCACCACGCCCCTGAACTGAAGCCCCCTGCGGACTGCGCGTCAGCGAGCATGCGGCCCCAGCTCGGCTGGCTCGGGTCTGTGAGGCCCAGGAAGGCGAGCCCGGACTCCGAGAGGATTGCGCTCACGACGCCGAGAGTGATGTCTGCGAAGAGCAGGGGCGTCACATTTGGCAAGACGTGTCTTATGATGATGTAGGTGTCAGAAGCGCCGATGGCACGGGCGGACTCCACATAGGCCTTGTTCTTCTC
>JALVPN010000211.1:30183-60991 GCA_027031765.1 Promethearchaeota archaeon
ATGATGTTCTGTATGGTGGGCCCTAGGAACGCCGCCAGCACCATCATCAGTGGTAGGCCGGGTATGACGAGCAGGAAGTCGACTATACGCATCAGGGCCTCGTCGACCCTGCCACCAAAGTACCCTGCCACCAGGCCGACGGTCACACCAACAAAGGTGGAGAGTGCAGTAGCAAGTATACCGATTGTGAGGGAAATCCTAGTGCCGTAGACTAGTTGGCTCCATGCATCGGCCCCCTTGTCCGTCGTCCCCAGCAGGCCAAAGTAATCACCGTATGCCACGAGGCTGATCCGTGAGACCTGGACTGTGACACTACCAGTGTAGTTCATCCAAGGATGGTCATACGGGTTGCGCGGACTGCGGCTCTCTCTGAACAGGTTCGTGGGTGCAAGGCCCACAGCGATACGGAGGACATCCTGGGGGTCTTCCTGTGTGGCGTTCGGGCCCTCGACCATGCCGCCCCAGCCTGCTAGGATGTCGAACCAGCTGAGGTCGATACGACGGTTTTGAATACCTGCCTGGTATGGTGGTACTGAGTCGTAGACCTTGAGCCAGTTACCAGAGGAGTCTATCAACCAAATGTAGACCTTGAACATCCGGCCCCCGTATGCCTCTGAGAGGAAGTGTCCGGTACGGGTGACACCGTACTCTATTGTGATGTTCACGTCGCTTGGCAGGTTCTCGTAGACCCAGTCGAAGTCAATGTAGAAGTAGATGGAGTCATTGCACTCGGGGTGGTTCCCTTCAGGGTCAGGCGTCGCAGGCCAGTCGAGCTCCTGTCCGGCCTGATGGGTCCAGGTCAGGTTGACATAGCCGTCAGAGGGCGTCGTGCCAGTGTGGTGGACGAAGGAGAACCTGTCAGGATGACTCCCCACGACATGGTAGGCGGGCTCCTCCAACAGGTACTGGTTCTCAATCTGTTCGCTCGTAACAACACCGTGTGGGTCAAAGACCTGCATCCAGGCGGGCGCGAGGAACGATGGCGCCACCTTGTTCGAGGGGGATGGGTCATACTGTACAAGGAGTGGGGCCGCAATGGCCATCACTGTGAACAGCCCCAGGATTGTCAGCCCGAACACACCAATCTTGTGACGGCGGTACTCCGACCAGAACTCCGTCATCGCAACATACCAGCCAGAGTCTCGCCAGTCGTGTTTCTTGTCGGTCGAGAGCCGTACCAACTCGATGCACCTCAGACAGGGGCACTATACACCGGACTGTGTAGTGTGGTAAACTGGTGGTCGCCCGGTAGCGACCGCATGCTGCGGCACGCGGGATATCGGGCTTATCAAGATTGTGAAACGTGTATTGGTGCAAGTCTTGGAGCGTGTGCGGCCCCGGTCGGGCCAACATGGAGGGCCGTAGCATGCGGTGCGTTGTGAAAAGGCAATCTGAAGAGGGACTGGCCACTGCCATCACCAGCGACCTGTTGTCATGTTGCCTGTTGGTACAACGACACTATCTCGGCCCTTGTCGGTGTCCCCTCAATGCAACAGGCGTCAATGGAAATGCCCGGCACAGGGATGCCGCGCCTCTGTAGCTTCCACCGACTGACAATCCCATCTGCCCCAAGTCCACAACCCGCACGGGACAGCAGAGCACCTGGGAGGCCGCCCGGACAGAGAACAGGAGGGCCATCACGTCGGGAGGGAGATAACGGTCTTCCAGAGCGCTCAGGTCAGCAAAGGGCACACCAGCACCGCGATAATCACACTGGTGGAGTCCACGCCAGTCTGCGGCACCCAGCGTGACCGGCATTGACCTCAAATACACTACAATCTCTGGGCCCTTCAGCTGTGCGACACCACCTTGCACCTTGACTCGCAATGGGAGACAGAGTCCCAGACAATAACAGGGAACATCCTATGATTAGATTGCTGTCCTACGCAATGGGTCTCAAAAAAGACACAACTAGGTCTCGTGGTGGCACTTGGAACAGGTGATACCTACCAGGACAGCCGCTCACTGGGACGGCACAGGGGGCCGACGGTCACGGCACCCATCCGGAGGGGACCTGCAGGGCGGTGGCATCAAGATGTGTCCGCAGAGATGGTGGCCCACCGGTGGCTGTGGGCACCATGTCTGATACAATGTATACGGTCAGGCGCGGGGCCGACGTATGTGGCGACCCCACACCAACACGATGACAACGAGGCCCACACCGGCGCCCCCGGCCATCAAGGCTACTGCTGGGCTCACAATGGCGGACGCGGCACCAGGGCTAGGCGCGCCACTGGTCGTGGTAGTGCTGTGGTCGGTCGTGGATGTGGTGCTAGCGGTCGTGGTCGTCGGTGTCAAACTTGGCGAACCCGCGGTGGTCGTTGTGCATGTGTATGTGTTCGAATACGTGTATCCAGCCTGATCTGTTTCGGGTGTGGTCGAGTATGCTGTCAGCACGATAGCGGTGTACCCGGGCACGACGAGCCCATAGTACATGGCAGTCCCAACAATCTCCGACCTCATCGACGGCGTCTCGCCGTCCACCTGGGCCATGCGCACCAGTTCGGAGATGTGCTGTTGGGCCCACATGTACTCGACATGTTGCCCCGAGGCCACGGGACTGGAGGAGTTGACCGAGTAGACCTCGACACCCGTTGCATACTCGAGCACTGTGGTAATGTTCACATAGGAGCTATAACGCCCGCTGACCACTATCTCACTCCCGTTGAAAAAGGGTGTACTGTCAAGAGGACGCAGCGAGACGACCTCGGAGGCACCATCAACTTCGATGCTGTAGGAGCGGAGGAAAGGAGTGGCCCAGGACCTGTAGAAGTTGACGAGCTCGGTGGCAGCATCGTCCGTGGGCTCGACCAATGCAAAGTACCCACCGTTCTGCATGGCCAGACCGGTCATCAGTCGCATGTCGGCCCCGCTGCCAAAGGCCACCGTTGAAACCGACACGCCGAGTTTGTTTGCAGAGCGGACGGCATCCATTATCTCATCGGCATCTGTGGTCTCTCCGACTGTCGGGAGGCCATCTGACAGCACGAACATGACCTTGACAGAATCATCAGCCGTGAACATGTCGATTGATGTCATGCACCCACCATAGAAGTTCGTGCTGTCATGGGCAACGAGGTCGTCAATCCACGACTCAGCTTCGGCCACATTGGACACCGTTGCCGTACGTGGGGTGCTCCATACGCTATAGACGAACCGGGCGAACGATACCACATTGAACGTGTCGGACTCGCGGAGGTCATGCACCATCACCTTCAGTGCTGTCTTTGCCTGGTCAATCTTGACACCCCCCATGGAACCGGAAACATCGATTACGAATATGTACTGACGTGGTAGGCGTTCAGAGACATCTACTATTGTCGGGGCAAGGAGATACGCAAAGAAGCGCTGGCTGCCATTGTCATACGTCAGGAGCCGGGCGCCAGACTCGTGTCGGTCAAGCACGTACGTGAGAGAGAGCTGGGACGGGACAACTGTGTAGTCCTCGTGATACCCGAACTGGAAACCGTCCTGTACTGCGGTCACGTCCATCACATCGACGCCCGCCACGCTGTACCCACGTATCTCCCCCAAGTGGGAGACCACAGTGAGATTGACACCGAGTGTGGCTGAGAACGTCTCACCAAACCTGAGGGGCATGTCAAGGGTGTATACACCGAGTGTACGTGTCAGCAGGCCCTCCACGAACACCGAGAGGTACGCCGAGGTGCCGTTCTCGACATTCACACGCAGCACATAGCTCTCGCCCGTTCGTATGACAAGGACGCCGGTCTTGTTCTGAGCAACTGTCTCGTTGTACTCCTCCACTGCTGAGGACTCCGGACAAAGACGACCCCAGTATGTCACACCACCAGTGACCACCGACACGTTACTCAGACGCAGGCCGCCCTCCAAGGGCAGTGTCCAGAGCAGCTCCCTCGCCACTGATGAGGCCGTGTTGTTGAGCACGAGGCAATAAGTCAGGTTGGCATAGTTGTCGGTCACAGACCCATGCACCTCTATGCTGCTGGGCAGCAGCTCGGAGGTCTGGGCCATCACAGTGGGGGCCCAAGACATAGGGAAGTGGACAACCAGGACACACAGGACCACTATAATCAGCACACGACGGTTCATGCCGGTACACATGCTACACAGCAGTATTAATCATCCTGTGTCCATGTGGACACATCATCAGCTTATGGACGTCCTGCCAATCAAGCAGTTGTGTACAGCACCGTACAAGGTGTCCCAGACTGGAGTGGGGTGCGCGGCCATACCAGGGCGAGAGGAGGTGGCCCGGCAGTTGTAGACCAGAGGGTAGGCATGGGGACGGTCAGTCGAGGGGAGCGGAGGGAGGGGGAGAGTGAGAGAGAGAATGAGGGGCTTGAACCCACCAGACATGGGGCGCATAAGAAGTGTGGTCACTACGGACAGTCGGGAGCAGAGGAAGAGTAGAGAAAAAGTAGTGGGTGGGCAAGACCGGACGTCTTGCCACCTCTTGTGTCTAACCGTACTTGATCCGTGGGTCCAGTACGCCGTAGAGCAGGTCTGCAACAAAGTTAGCGAGGATAGCTGTTATGGCGACAATCATGAAGATTGCCTGCACGACCGGATAGTCCAGCTGGAACAGGCTGTCGAAGATGAACCTGCCGAGGCCATACCAGTTGAACACCGTTTCGGTCAGTGTCGCGCCGTTTATCAGGAAGCCGAAGGTCATCGCAATGATTGTCACCATTGGCAGGAGAGCGTTCTTCAGACCATGCTTGTACAGCACCTGGTTCTCGTCCAGACCCTTGGCCCGGGCGGTGAGGATGTAGTCCTCTGTCATGACGTCAATCAGGTTGTTCCTCATGTAGAGGAAGTACCCACCATAGCCACCGACACCGAGGGTAATCATGGGCAGGAACAGGTGGTGGAGGATGTTTGCCGCCAGGATCAGCCCTCCGAATGGGGTCTCCTTTGCGACACCCCACAGGCGGTAGTCCACAGTCCTCCCTAGCGGGAAGCCAATGAGGCCATTTGTGGCAGTCGGGAGCCAGAACGAGAAAATCATCAGCAGGAGCATCCCGAGCCAGAAGATGGGTAGTGCATAGATGAAGAGGGCCACAGTCACAGCTGTCACGTCTTTCCTGGAGCCGGGCTCTGCTGCGACCTTGACGCCTGTCCAGATGCCGAGGATTATTGACACCACTGAGGAGGTGCCCATGAGGAGGAGGGTGTTCGGCAGGCGGGCCATGATCTCGTCCATGACAGGGGTCTTGCTCACGAACGACCGGCCAAAGTTGCCGGTGAACATGTTTACGATGTAGCGCCAGAACATGTAAATCCAGTCAAAGATGTCCGGGTCAGGGACAAGACCGAACTGCAGGTATATCTCCTCCAGCGCGTCCTGCGTCAGGTTACGTCGTAGCTCCTCGTTGATCATCAGGTCCACAGGACTGATGCCCAACACGAGGGAGGGCAGCCGGAAGAGGAAGAAGTTGAAGCATACTACAGTGATGACGAGGAGTATCATGTAGATGCCACGTCGGATGACGTACTCGCGTAGTCCCAATAGTCATCGCTCCTGGTCGACTAGTCTTCAGTACCTAGCGTCACTAAGTACTGTGAGCCAAGCTAGTCTGTCATGTCCCCCCTAATAAGAGTGATGCTCTCGGAGGGCAAGAGGGACACCGCTGCCCACAAGTCTGCACAAATCGACCATGGACTCCCAGTGGCCATAGGAGCCACCCCTGTGGTCGAGGGAACACGGACTGTCCGGGAGTTCCGCAGAGCATGACCGCATGACGCATGCCACGGGCACGACAACACATGGTGTATACTGAGAGAAACGTCACCAGAGAATAGTAAGAAAGAGGAGGGGGCAGGCCACAGGGGCCTGCAACCAACAGAGAGGAGCTACCGCTCTCTGAGCCTCGGGTTCAGCACCTGGTCCATTGTGTGTCCGACAAACGTGAACGACAGGGACAGCAACGTGATCATCATGCCTGGGAACACGACAACCCACCAAGCACCATTGCTGAAGCCCCCTGCGGACTGCGCGTCAGCGAGCATGCGGCCCCAGCTCGGCTGGCTCGGGTCTGTGAGGCCCAGGAAGGCGAGCCCGGACTCCGAGAGGATTGCGGCGACGACGCCGAGGGTGATGTTCGCGAACAGGATTGGAGTCACGTTCGGCAGGATGTGCCTGAAGATGATGTAGGTGTCAGAAGCGCCGATGGCACGGGCGGACTCCACATAGGCCTTGTTCTTCTCGGCCATCACCTGCGAGCGTATCAGCCGTGACGTGCCGGTCCAGCCCAGGATGGCAATGACCACTATGATGTTCTGTATGGTGGGCCCTAGGAACGCCGCCAGCACCATCATCAGTGGTAGGCCGGGTATGACGAGCAGGAAGTCGACTATACGCATCAGGGCCTCGTCAATCTTGCCACCAAAGTACCCTGCCACCAGGCCGACAATGACGCCGACAGCTGTGGAGAGTGCAGTGGCAAGTATGCCGATTGTGAGGGAGATGCGCGAGCCGTAGATGAGCTGTGCCCATGCGTCACCACCCTTGTCGGTAGTGCCGAGGAGGCCATAGTAGGGCCCGTATGCAATCATGCTCACGGTCTCAATCTGCACAGTGACGGAGCCTGTGTAGTTCATCCACGGGTGGAGGTAGGGGTTCCGTGGACTGCGCCGCTGTCTGAAGAGGTCAGTCGGTGTGAGGCCCATTGCGACAGTGAGTATGTCTTTCGGGTCCTCCTGAGTGCCATTGGCCTCCATCATGCCCAACCAGCCGGCCTTGATATCGAACCAGCTGAGGTCGATACGGCGGTTCTGGACACCTGGCTGGTATGGTGGCTCGGAGTCGTATATCTTCTGCCAGTTTCCGGAGGAGTCGATGAGCCAGATACAGAACTTGAACATCCGTCCTCCGAGGGGCTCGTTGTAGAAGTCTCCCGCGAGCGTGACACCGATGTCCAGGCTCATGTTGACATCGCTGGGCATTGTGTCATAGTCCCAGTGGATGACCTGAGTGAACATAATGAAGTCGTTGGCATCCGGTTTGTTGGGGTCGAGTTGTGATGGGTACTTCCACCAGATCTGGTCACCAGCATGGTGCGTCCATGTCAGGTTGACATGCCCATCACCGTATGCATAACTGAAATTGGGAGATGTGCCGTTGATGTAGACAGTGTTTGGGACTGGATCGTCACCCACCTGCTCCGTGTTGTTGGGGTTCACGTTCAGGTGGGGGTCAGGCATATACTCATTGGTGACCACACCCTCAGGGTCAAAGACCTGCATCCACGCAGGTGCGAGAAACTGTGGGGCCACCTTGTTCGTGGGGGAGGGGTCTGCAAGTGCGAAGATTGGTGCACCTATTGCCATCACCACAAACAAGGAGAGCACCGTCAGGCCAATAACCCCAGACCGGTGTTTCCTGTATTCACCCCAGAAACCACTGAGGCCCACGTACCAGCTGCTGTCCTTCCAGCTGCCCTTCTCAACATAGTCGGACATTGTCTATCCTCCATCTGGAGACCGACAGCGCCTCAGAGCCGTCCTCTCAGGGAAGGATACCACCACACTCTGATGGCCATCGCTCCGTCAGACAGTTTCATCCAGAGAAGAGTCGAGAAAGTTCCACTAAAAAACCGTTTGGTCTGCGTTGGCACTGCCCGGCCATACCACGTCGAGAATCGGGTCTTCACTGCACGGACAGGCCCACCGCGATGGGAGGGTCGGCGGGTTGGGATCACTGTGCCACACTGACAGTTATGCTGGGCAGCCTTCTCCACTGAAGACCCCTCCAGAGTTGTCATGGCCGTTCCAGGGGGATGGTGTCCTACACGGTCGCCCCAATTATTACAGTGCCTCTTCCGACCTCATTCCTGCACGAGGACCAGCCACACATTGCCATGACCGGGTCTGACAGTGAAGGCCGGTTGTCCAGAAGCGGTCAGTGACTCATCTGTCCTCGACGGAAAACGGCCCCGGCATGCGTGGGCAGCAAATAGGCTGCAGAGCAGGACGCGCCTTGCCATCACTCGTCTGATGGTCGCTCTCCTACTGCATCCTCAAAGGGGTCGGTCTCGACACCCTCAGCGGATAGGACAGCACCAACATCCCGTTCGCGGGCGAGCGACCTTGTCCGACGCGACGCGGCCCATAGGTCAGCCACGACCATCCCGACCAAGAAGACGCTGAGCACCCCTGTGAGGGCAATGATACTCCCGATTAGCCGCAGGGCCGGGTGCAACATAGTAAGGCCCATCCCACCAAAGATCAGGACTACTGGGATGAGCAGGAGGCGTTTCTTTGGCTCCTCGCGTGTTGGGGGGAAGGCTCGGACGGTCATCAGTATCTCACCCGTCAGACCATGCAATACCTTTTACGGTTTCCGCCTGCCCGGACTGACTTGCAACGTCACTTGCTGTCGCTTACACTGGCGGCAAAGTCCTCGACGGCAGGGAGCAACAACATCCGGAGTCGTAATGTGCCCGATAGGATGGATGGACGGACGGATGGATGGATGCTCCCAGACGCCTAGTGACATCAGTCCGTCAACTCGTCGGGATGGGTGTTGATGATGGGGGAGACAGTTGTCCGGAGGAGCAGTCAAGTAATGGTTCACAATGACACCCCCGTTCCGTGCGCTGGGGCTAGACGGGCCGTTGGCAGGCCCACCACATACAGTAGAAGTGCACAGTACAACGGATCATCGTAGCAACGGAAAGGACAGCAGGTGTTCCCCCATTCCTGAAACCCGTACGAGAACTCAGAGACCGTTTCTCAAGGACTGATGACTCTCAACTCCGACCCTTGTTGACATGTACAAGGGGTTCCAGGACCCACTCACGAAGTCCGTGTCGTGAACACGGAACGCCTATCAACAGACCGTTGGAGGACTGAGCAGTGAATATATCGGGATGTGTCGAGTAAGATGGGGTGACTGTGATAGGTTGTCTTCATGACCAGGTCGATGGGTCGATAGAGAGTGTCGCAGCATGTCTGCTAGCCAAGCACCGGGGCAAGGCCATCCCAGTGCTCCATCTCCTCACTCGTGCTCTGAGTGACTTTTCATCCCGCGACTTGGAACTCGCACTCGGACATCTTGAGATGTCTGGCGACGTGTACATTGAACGCGCACCGCGAGTACAGGAGGACACGGTGGTCGGGCAGGGCATCCGGTCAACTGATATTGTCTTCTTTGATACGTTCCCGACCATTCTCAGGAAGTCGCTCCTCTACAAGACCGGGGTCGAATATGGAGACTTCACAATCAACCATGTGCTTGGTTGTGCGCATGGTTGTAGATATCCCTGCTACGCGATGGTGTTGGCCAAGCGCTATGGCCGTGTGAAAGACTATGACGACTGGAAACACCCCCGTATTGTGGGCAACGCGTTGGAACTGCTGGAACGCGAAATCCCCAAGTACCGGAGAAGAATTCGGTCTGTCCACCTCTCGTTCACCACAGACCCGTTCATGTACGACGCTGTCAACAAGAGGGTGTTCCCCTGGGTCAAAGACCTGAGCCTCAGAATCATCGCCCGTCTGAACCGCGAGGACATCCGGGTGACTACACTTACGAAGGGCCTCTGTCCATTTGAGCTGACTCACGAGGTGTACTCGCGCGACAACGAGTACGGTATCTCCCTAGTTTCACTCGACTCATGGTTCCACGGCAAGTATGAACCATTCTCTGCACCGCCGGAGAAACGTGTCCTTGCCCTCAGGCGGCTCCACGACGCAGGGCTCAAGACCTGGGTGAGCATCGAGCCCTATCCGACACCGAACATTATCGAACAGGACCTCGAGTTTCTGCTTGAGAAGATAGCATTCGTGGACAAAATGATTTTTGGACGTTGGAACTACAATGGTCTTGCCGACTCGTATCAAGGTGTCACCGAGTTCTATGTCATGTGTTCAGACATGGTCGTCCAGTTCTGTAGAGAACACGGCATCACCTGTTATATCAAGAAAAGGACGCCACAGAGCAGCAAGACCACACGCAGCATATTCTCTGTCCAATAGAGAGTGTTACGGCCCTTCGGAGAGAAGGTCATGTTGAATCCGCACGGGTCAACATGAGACCTCCGTTCCAACAATACTGGGTAGGCCCCTCACTCACACTCAGACCTGCTGCCATCAGGTTGAAGACCACTCATCAAGGACATGAACTACATGAAGGGTTCGGGATTGATAGTGGGGACTGACCAGGGCCTTCTGGTAGCCACCGCGACTGTCCGGACGCACCACCAGCAGAGCAAACGATAGGGCGACCGCGAGCAGCCCGACCTAGAGGACGGAGTCCAGCTCCTGAAGAGAGTCGTCCAAATCCCCTAGACGGGTAACAGTGCGTATGGCTGGCTCCCGTACTGCCACTGGGGTCTCAATACGAAGGGAGCCTCCGCGTGAAACCGTGTCATTGTCAGCCCATGTCCTACCGGACTCGAGAGATGCGTGCCAATAGAGCGACTTGGACTCGCCAGACCAGCGAGAGGCATTGTGTGGAGCGTTGGCGCAGCCCGTAGCGTGCGGTAGAGGAAACCGGACACTCGGCTCTGACCGCCACGCCTGTCTTGGCACGTACGCTTACTGTATCCGATCCGTACTACCGGACTCGCTCTTTCGAGTGGGACAGTTTAACACACAGGCCGCTTGCAAAGCAACATATTTAAGCCCACCAAGTGGCTTCGACTTCTCGGAATAGTTGGCGACTATGCCATGTCCGCACGAGAGCTCCCGCGGAGAAACGAGTCATGCCTTTGCTGGACATCAGAAACCTCAGGATGTATTACAGTACCCAGAAGGGTCTCGTCAAGGCCGTTGACAATGTGTCACTGACGCTTGAGGCCGGCGAGTCAATCGGACTGGCTGGCGAGTCAGGTTGTGGGAAGAGCAGCTTGGCCTATTCGATAATGCAGCTCTTGCCCCCAGCAGCAAACATTGTGGGCGGGAACATCTACTTCAAGGGAGAGGACCTCCTGCAGAAGTCGGCACGGGAGATGCGTGACATCCGCTGGAAGAATGTGGCCATCGTCTTTCAGGGAGCGATGAACGCACTGAACCCTGTGTTCGAGATTGGAGAACAGATTGCAGAGGCCATCCTCATGCACGAGAACGTGACAGAGGAGGAGGCCCTTGACAGGTGCGCAAAGCTCTTTGAGATGGTAGGCCTCGACCCCGAGCGCATCCACAACTACCCACACGAGTTCTCAGGAGGGATGCGACAGAGGGCGATGATAGCCATGGCCCTCGCGTGTAACCCAGACCTTGTGATTGCGGACGAGCCCACGACCGCACTCGACGTCACAATCCAAGCGCAGATCCTGAAGCTCATGCAGAGGCTCCAGAGAGACCTGGGCCTGTCACTGATACTGATCACGCACGACTTGAGCGTCATTGCGGAAACGTGTGACAAGACCGCAATCATGTATGCCGGCCGCATCGCGGAGCTCGCAGACGTTGTGTCGATATTCAAAGACCCCATCCACCCGTATGCCACCGGGCTGGTCGGGGCAATCCCAAGCATGGTGAAGGCAGAAAAGCGGAAACTGACATCAATCCCGGGCTCACCCCCAGACCTCATCCAGCCGCCGACCGGGTGCAGGTTCCACCCACGCTGTCCCTACGCAGAGGACATTTGCAAACGCGAGGAGCCACCCTTTGAGGAGATTGAGCCCGGCAGGTTCGTAGCGTGCCACCTTGCAGAGAGGCTCAAAGGACGACTGACGGTAGACCTAGAGTAGGAGGCCGGTGAACAATGGTAGTTGAACACAGTGAACTGCTTTCGAGTACAGTAGAAATAAGGAAGGGAGAGCCACTCGTCAGGGTCAGGGACATGAGAAAATGGTTCCCTGTGAACACGGGTTTCCTGTCCTCGCTCCTCTACAAGCAGGAGCTGTTCGTGAGGGCCGTGGACGGTGTTTCCTTCGACATCCTGAAGGGCGAGGTCCTGGTGCTTGCCGGTGAGTCGGGTTGTGGAAAGACCACCACCGGCCGGTGTGTGCTCTATCTCGAAGAGCCCACGGACGGTCATGTGATCTACGCTGGACAAGACCTGGGCACACTGGACAGGCACGAGATGAAGGAGCTCCGCAAGCGGATGCAGATAACTTTCCAGGACCCGTACGAGTCGCTGAACCCCAAACAGAGCATCTACAGCATCGTTTCAGAGCCGCTTGTCGTCCACAAGATCCCACTGACCCCGAGTCAGAAACGAGAGAGGGTCTTGGAGGCACTGGAACATGTCGCACTTACACCCGCAGCGGACTACATCGACAGGTACCCACACGAGCTGTCCGGCGGTCAGAGGCAAAGGATTTCAATCGCAAGGGCCCTCATCCTGAGCCCCGAGTTCATGGTCGCTGACGAGCCCGTGTCCATGCTCGACGTCTCAATCCGTGCAGAAATCCTCAACCTCCTGCTCGACCTCAAGGACGAGATGGATCTCACATACCTCTTCATCACACACGACCTCGCTGTCGCCACGTACATTGCTGACAGGATTGGCATCATGTACCTCGGCAAGATAGTTGAGATTGGGCCGGCCCACGATGTGGCCTTCAGTCCACAGCACCCGTACACAAGGGCGCTGATATCGGCAGTACCGTCCGGTGACCCGACCGTAAAGAGGCGTGTCGAGTCCCTCAAGGGGGAGCCACCGAGCCCAATCAACGTCCCACCAGGGTGCAGGTTCCACCCGAGGTGTCCGTATGCTCAGGACATCTGTTCACGTGAGGCCCCCGAGGAGAGGGACATCGGCAACAACCATATTGTTGCGTGTCACTTTGCAGGGGAGTTCGGCGACTCCCCAATAGCATAGCGGCCCTGTGTGTTCACAACGGACAGGCCCGACCGTATGTGTCAGGGTGGCAGTGACATCACCCACATAGCGAGAGTTGTACGTAGTTGGGAGTGAGCCACGTGGCAGGTGACGAGGCCGACAGACAGAGGGTACTACGTGCCATCAAGAGGTGCCTGTCGGATGCCTACGAGTTCTTCCAGGAGGCGATGGACACACTGGACGAGATTGGCCGCGTGCCCATAGGAGCGGGCATTACACCATTTGTCGGCGGTCATCTGATACGAAGCCCCAAGGAGCACTACAGGAGGGCCCTCATCAAACTCGACGCTGCAGAGCGTGCCCTCAGACCCCTGTTGACCAGGTTCAGAGACGGCCGGGTCAACGCATCACACTTCACTACAGAGGAGGCGCTCGTACGCATGAGGGATCTTGCCGAGTTCGATTTTTCAGTCCTGATAAGGCTGCTCGCTGAACGACGGGGGCGGGACTCTGTATGGTACCGGATGAGAGAGCTCTGTGACCTCATAGAACGTGTGTTCGACGATGTTGCAGAGGACTGATGCCAGTACGGGGGTACGGGACGGTATGGGAGTGCATGGTGGGCCTCGTATGACACCAGCGGCCACAAGACCTGCCCCCACTGTCAACCGTGCGTCCAAGACCACCCAGAAACACGAATACTTTGGTCCTTGGCGATGTCCACTTCGACAGTATGAGATTCTGATAGCAAAGGTATAAATGGGGTGCCGCGGGCCTTCTGGTATTAGAAGGGATGAATACCATCCGTTATATGATGATAGAACATTGATGGCCATGAAACAGCGACCTTGGCAGACCACGCCGGACAGGGATGTGTTGGTGGATGATGAGCATAGTTACGCACCCGGTGGTGTCAGGACTACTAGTAATGTGCCTAATTGGTGCACTGAGCTACAAACTGGGCTTCGTCGACATATCAGGACTCGTCAGTGCGTTCATTGTTGGTTTCACTGTCTGGTATACGGGCGGGCCACCTGCGTTCACACTCCTCCTCTTCTTCTTCATCAGTGCCGGTCTGGCCACGAAGTTCAAGTACAAGGTGAAGGCCGAACGGGGGCTGGCACAAGAGAGCAAGGGGAAGCGCTCCTGGAAGAACGTGATGGCCAGTGGGGCAATCCCCATGTTATTCTCAATACTGATGTACCTGTCACCAGTGCTCGGCCTGAACCCCTACTGGATGTTGGGGGGCTTCATCGGTGCGGTTGCGACCACAACCGCTGACACCCTTGCAAGTGAAATCGGTGTCTTCAGTTCCAAGAAGCCAAGACTGATCACAAACCTGCGGAGGAAGGTCCCGCGGGGGACAATCGGCGCGGTTTCGCTGCTCGGGGAGGCAGTGGCTGCTATGTCGGGACTTCTCCTCGGAGCCATCGTGGTCATTTTCCACCTCTTTGCACCCGGCTCGGTACCAATCCAGAATGCCACCGAACTGTTGCTGATTGTCCCGCTCTCAGTGTTGACCGCCTTCATAGGCTGCAACCTCGACAGCCTGTTCGGGGCCCTCGTCCAGAACAGGTTCGTCTGTGAAATCTGTGGGGCAATAACGGACAAGGAGTTCCACTGTGACTACGAGACCAAGTACATAGGAGGGTTCAAGAGGTTCACGAACATGCATGTGAACTTGGGCTCCTCTGGTATGGGGGCAGCCCTTGGGGTCGTACTTGGTGCTGGCCTCTTTGTGTGGATACTGGGAGGGCTCTTCCTCTGGATTGTTGCTTCATCGAGCAACTAGCACGGAGAACAGTGCCCACCACCAGCAAGGCGACCAGCCCGTAGCAGACAACAGCAACAGCAGTACAGAGGACAGGCCGGTCACACTCATGCTCGGGGCAGCACGGCACATACTCAACACCATGGTGCGTGCTGCATCCCATGGCCCTTGACGTGCGTGACGGGGCAGGGCATCGTGTTGACCCGGGGACGTCGCACGCACTGACAGTCACACCCAGTCCCGGACATAGACAGGCAGGGCACATCTGGCAGCACGAATAAATGGTCATTCTACCAGCCAGTACAGGCCCGACCTACTAGAAATCCCGACACACAAAGACCACTGGAGACAATGCACATGTCTGACCTGAGCAAGTCTACCGCATATGCATGGGCCCTGACGGGCCTCTTTGCAGCCATACACTTTGACCTAGCGCTCATGCCTGCAGTCCCGACCATTGGGGTCGAGGGCTCCATATCGCTGGGCCTGGTGAGCGCACCCCTTACGGGGTTCCTCCTCGGGCCCATGTATGGCACCGTCGCTGTCCTGATTGCATCATTCATAGCAACGGCAGCAAACCCCGCTATTGCAGCTGCAGGCCCGCTCACCCCGGTAGCAACGGCCACAGGTGCACTGAGTGCAGGGCTGCTGCGGACGGGCCGGGTACGTGAGACCACACTGCTCTATGTGGCCACACTGTGCCTGTACCTCATAAGCCCGGTAGGCATGCTGTTGCCGGCGTTCATTTGGTTTGACACTATTGGGCTCGGCGTCCTCCTGGTCGTGCAGGTACCACCCGTAAGACAGAGGACGGTCGAGGTACTCAGCTTTGAGGGACATCACCGCCCTTGGGCCACAGTACTGACAGTCTGGGCCATCGTCTTCGTTGCCGTACTCGCAGACCAAGCGATGGGATCCGCCATTGCCGCATTCCACTACGTCTACATAGTAAGGGTGCCGAGCGACGGGCTCGCACCATTCTACGCTCTCGCAATGTTCGTATACCCGGTAGAGAGGGCAATCGCCTCCATAGCATGCGCCCTCGTCACAGTCCCCATCGCAGGGGTCGTGTTCCGCGAGTTCCACGAGTTCAGGGAGTTCGCGTCCGGCACATCCGGCTCCCAAGGGGGCACCCCACAGGATGCCATAGAGCAGGCGGCAGAAACGGCAGCCGAAGAATAGTGGTCAATGTCTGCAAGGAATGCGGACTGGAAGGACACACAGGGCCGCCACAGCGGACACCACAGTCCCAAGAAGAGCGGGGCAGTAGTCCCGCCAAGGGGCTGCTACGTGGAACCTATAGAGGGGCCCGACAGCGGGAATGCCCACACCCTTGTGCTTGTGACTGCCACAGAGGACTCCCGACCAGTGTGGCCTTTCGAGCCGGAGTGCTGAACCCCCAACAGGCCATAGACCACTCTCCTGTGACCGCGGCACGGCTGCACGGGGGAGCGCACCAACACAATGTTGCCGACCGGCGCGCACGTTGTTGACGACGACACCCTCACGACCATTGTCAGGTCGGCGTGGTAGCGGAAAGATAGAGAGGACGCCCTGGCCCCAGACCGCCGTTCACATACACCGCCGGTACGGTTCCAGCCCGCATACAGTTGCCCCACATGCACACTAGAAATGGGTATCACTACTACACTCCTGCACCCACCCATCCACATAGGCACCGTCACGTCGCCACACTGAACAGAACCCATATAATGCTGCAGGACATGGCCCGCTCACGTCCTCACAGTGGGCAGTCCCCTAGAACATGGCTGCCCTGACGAGGAGGAAACAGGAGAGTCTTGCTAGACACAGTGCACCTCACACCCCTATGGCTACTCATGGCCAGCGTATTCGCGCTCTTCCTGCTACTGTTCATAGGTAGCAGTATCAAGGTGCTCAGAGAATATGAGCGTGCTGCCGTCTTCCGACTGGGCAGGTTCAGGGCGGTCAAGGGTCCTGGGACCATATTCGTCATCCCGGTCATAGACCGCATGGTAATGGTGACACTACTGACACAGTCACTCACCATCGCTGGACAGATGCAGACCAGCGACCGCATCAGTGTCAACGTCAGGGCGGTAGTACAGTTCAAGGTTGTCGATGTCGAGCGGGCCGTGCAGGGTGCAAAGGACTACATTGAGGCAATCAGGGTGGTCGCACTGGAGGCCCTGAGAGACACAGTGGAGGCCACATCCTATGACAGTCTCGTCATGGACAGGGAACTGGTTGCCAGCCGCCTCCAAGAAACAACTGCTGAGCGGCTTGAGCCCCGAGGGCTGAGAGTGGGCAGCGCTGCACTTGAGGTAGAGTCGACATGACCCGACTGCGCACCGGGCACACATGAAATGGTGCGATGACCAGACCAGTCCTAGGGAGTACCCGACGGCCACGCACCGGGAGATACCAGGAACGGCGTGTGAGACCGTCGGATGCACGATGATGGCCAAGCTTCATATGCGTTCAAGCTCCAGACTGGACTGGAAGAGGCCTAGGAATGGGCTGTCTTCCGGACAACAAAGTGGTTGAACACGAGGAGAAGACACGAAGTTGCAGCTAGTAGGAGACACCACAGGCCTCTGGTTACTACTGGCCGTTGTCGTAGCCATTCTTGTGCGCACGTTCATCGTGAGCGGCATCAAGGTGCTCAAAGAGTGGGAGCGCGTTGCAATACTCCGGCTCGGTAAGTTCAAGGGCATCAAGGGCCCTGGAATAATCTGGATCTTCCCGATGCTGGACAAGATAGCAATGAAGGTCTCAAAGAGGCTCCTGACGTACGCCTTCAAGACTGAGAGGTCACTGACACGCGACAATGTGCCGGTCGTCGTAGACGCTGTGATGTACTTCAAAGTCATCGATGAGGAGAAGGCCATCCTTGAGGTCGAGCGCTATACTGTAGCTGTCGAGCTCGCCGCGCAGACGACCCTGAGGGAAACAATCGGCAAGGTGACACTCGACGAGCTCCTCTCTGAGAGGGAACAGATTGCCGTTCACCTCCAGGAACTGATTGACGAGAAGACCGAACACTGGGGTGTCAAGGTGACCAGTGTCGAGATACGGGACGTGGTAATCCCGTCAGCACTCCAGGACGCCATGAGCCGGGAGGCCCAGGCCGAGCGGGAGCGCCGTGCAAGGATTACGCTGGCCCAGGCCGAGCTTGAGGCTGCAGAGAGCATGTTGCAGGCCGCAAAGAAGTACGAGGAGTCGTCTGTCGGCTTCGTCCTGCGGACCTGGAACATAATGCAGGAGATCTCAAAGAACGCGAACCTCATCATCATGGTGCCGACGAACATCCCGGAGGTCGGACTTGCAGCAGGGACCGCAACAGCGCTGACCGCAGGGACCGGTGGCGTCAGGGTGCCCAACAGGGGGAGCGAGTAGCGGGTCCACCTGCATAGTGAGAGGAGAGGACAATGGACGCGTGGGTCAAAATACTAGTCGTCCTGCTGATGATGACGGCCCTGAGCATGGTCATGACGTACCTGCTCATTGACCCCTTCATTGCACTGATACTCATGGGCGTCATCCTGACCATGCTTGTGATGACCGTCGAGCCGGCATCAGGAAAGGCAATGGCCCAAGTGATTGTCCCCATCATCATCCTACTGTTCGTCCTAGAAATCTTCATGAACCCCAACGTGGACTACAGCAGCAACCTCTGGATGCTAGTGCTCATCGGTGTTGTGCTCTACTTCATGTTCACCATCTTCACAGGTGGTGGCACTTTTGGAGGCGGCTCGTTCATTGATGCCAAGGTCGCACTGAAGCTATTCCCATTCTATGGGATTGCAGTGTTCCTGGCGGTACTCATCGACCCGAGCGGGAAACTGCCAATATACCTCATGGCAGGGACAGTCCTGTGCCTCATGGCCGTGTACTTTGTGTTCCTCAGAGACTACGAGAACTGGCCGCAGTACGTCTACGGCACGCCCCGCAAGGTCGTGGCCATCACAGACCTGGACCCGAGGGGAAAGGTCAAGTCTGGTGCAGAGCTCTGGTGGGCCAGGGCCGTTGGGGAGCCGATCTCAGCAGGCGAGGAGGTCGTTGTGGTGGGGCTGACAGGGTTCACGATGCTGGTGGACAAGCTCGACAGTCCGAGGCTGTCAGGCCCATCATTCGAGACGACAGGGCAGACCTGAACAGAGTGAGCGGGCCACATGCCCGCACCCCCCTCTCTTTTTCTTCTTTGAAGGACAGTTCCCAGTCAGCACACCAGTACGACTCGACTGACGGCGGTGGTCATGACATCTTGGCAGTCCGCGGCGGTTATTGGCTGGCACCACATGCTGTGGTCAAGGGACTGTCCTGCTCAGTGCCGGTCTACGAGGTCACGGAGCATATCGATGACAGTGGCCCCGACCCGACGCAGCGACAGCGTGTCCAAGTGTACGACCCGCGGCTCCAGTGGTGAGAGATGTCTGGACAGCTCGGTGGGAGCGACCGCATCACCCAGCAGGAGCACGAGAGTGGCATGTGCTGGCCCCTTGGACAGTGCCTCAAGATATGTGGCGGAAGTGGGGTCCGGTGAGGTGGTACCGTCAGTCACAACGACCACCAAGGTGGGGCGTTCCTTGAAGTCGTGCAGGTACTCGGCAATGCCGCGGTAGAGCTCGCCCGTGTCAGGGGGCTGCAGAGGAGTGGGTGGTGTCCCCAAGATGAAGTCCACTAGTGCACTGACAACACCGGCCCGTGTAAGGTCGTCAGAGAATGAAAAGACCATCCGGTCAACATCAGCGTGCAGCACGAACTTCTCGGGCCTCGTGCTGACACGCATCGCACCGAGCCTGCCGTCAGAGTCGTTGTACAGCAGTAGGTCGAGCACATGGAGCAGCAAGATGACCGCGGCATCGCGCCTTGACACGTGTCCGTCAGGACTGTGCAGAGAGCTGTTGACTGCCCCAATTAGCCCCGCAATGCGTGAGAGGGCACTCTGGACTGCCCCGACGGAACGGAGCCTCACATCACACTGGTCGGCCCCGGGCCCCAGGGCGGTACACAGGACGACATTATAGTCCCCGAGCACTGCCTGCTCAATGAAGTCGACCTCGGTCTCTTCCGTGAGGACACCGACCTCGTTTGGGCCAAGGGGCGGGTCAGTCCTGCTGAGGGACAGGCGGAGTGGTGGCCCCCAGTCCCGCAGCACGATTTGGGAGCCAAGGCCTATCAGTAGACCGGGCACCATCCTACGGATGCTGTCACCATGCATGTGTAGCCAGGCCATGTTCTCGACTGACGGTGCACCCTGCGGTGAGTCATAAGTGAAGACGGCGAGGTCGAGCGGTGCGATGTCACCATCATATTTTGTGACGTCAACGACTGACGCGGCGAGGCCGAGGAGGCCTGCGTCCTCGTGGCACATACGCACCCATCTCGACCTGCAGCCATGGCACTCCCTGACACGTCCCGCAGCCCACTGACTAGAGTCTGCTGCAAGCACGAGGACCACATCACCCGCAGAAACATCGAGGAGCCGCATATCATCTGGTGACAACAGCAGCGTGCCACGGGGGAGGTCCTCGGTGTCGACAGAGAAGCGTAGCGCAGACAGCACTGTCTCACACTGCCGCACACCGATGCACCGCAGCAGTTCCCTAGTAAAGCGGTTGAGGTGTGACGCCTCGCTTAGGACTGTGGCCTTTGGTGCATAGGCAAGCACTGTGGTGGCGAGAGCAGCGGCGTCCCGCGACAGTACCCCTTCTGTAAAGGCACTACGCCACCCTGCAATATGTAGCGTACCGTCACGACCCGTGTGGATGACCACCTGATGGGCAGACGCACCACCGGGCGCCTCAATTGTGACACACGCCGTATCTGTGACCACCCGACCACCGTCATCTGACAGCATCACATCCACAGAAGTGACAAGCCCGATCTGTCGTGTGGCGAGTACCCGCAGGACACGTGCCGACTCCTTCACTGCCATGCGCCCCAGTGCCCCCTCCGCCACCACAGCGCTGTCGACTTCGACGTCCTCAATCACCCGGGGGCGGACTAGCCGCAGGATGTTGCCAGCCAGCACGCGCTGGACATCACCCGGTCTTGCACCCAGGCTGCGGCTCAGTAGGAACGATAACACCTCGGCGATGCTGTCACCAGTATGGGTCTCAGGATAGGCACTAGCGAACACAAGACGTTCTGACCAGTGGTGCTCCCCCCGTGAGCGACGCATCCTGCCTATGAGGGTTGACAGTGATGCAATCGTAGCACCACATGTGAGCACACGGGCCCCCGGTATGTCGGCCAGCCGACCAATGTCGCGGCCCCATGTCCGGTGGTCACGCACCGCCACCAACAGGTCTGGCCCGGACAGTCCGTGCTCCTTGAGTGATATCAGCCAGAGGAGGAGGCGGTCCAATTCCTGACGTCCCTCCATGGCGACGACAAGCGGCCGGCCCTCAACGAGCGCCCTAGAAGCTCCGATGTCAAGCCCGCCCTCATCACTCACGGGCAGGTCTGCTGCCATGACGAGCCGCAGTGGGGCCGTGTCAATGCGGGCCAGTGGGAGGTGCTCTACCGGATAGAAACGGGACGCATAGGGACTGGAAGAGGTCCACTCCACGAGCATGCGTACGTTGCTGTCCTGCTGTGCCGGCGGCAGGGCCTGGCGCTCAAGATACAGGAGAGGCCTAGCAAGGAACTGGTCAACCACCCAGGACCCAGTCTTAGCACCCGCAACCGAAGAACAGAGGTCAGACAACAGTGGTGGCCGGCGGAGGTACTGATAGATGCGGCGCGGCACGTACCGGAAGGCCGTGAGATAGGAGCTCGAATAGCGCAGCAACTGGCCACACACGCGGTCGTAGAAGGACATGACCCCTAAGGGGTCGAATGAGCGCTTCTGACCGCCGACAGACACGGCACCCAGTTTCAACATTGCGTCCACTACAAAGAACCGACAGACCTCACTAGACTCTGTATCCTCGGTCACTATCATGGTGTCGTCCCCACCTACAACTGTGTGGGTGGCCATGCACCTGTGGCAGTACGGACATGGGTGTTTCCTGTGTCGTGCGCGGACACCCCCCGGTCACCACTGAGACCCAACACTGACGGTTTGACCGGGCCGCACGGCTGTGCTACTCCTGGGGGAGGAGGGCATCAATCAGACTGCGCAGGGTCTCCTCATCCATCCTGCGGATCTCCTCAGGCGGGATATTGCCGAGCATGTCCGGAGGCACCTGCACGAGCAACCGGGCCTTGGACTCACCGTACTGCTCCGCGAGCATGGCCAGACGGGGGTCGCTCTCAGGCTCTGCTCCTGGCGGGACGCCAAGTCGCTCACTCTCAGCAAGCAGGGCCTTCAGTTCGGCGACCGTCATCCTCCTGAGCTTGGAGTCAGAGTATTGCTGACGGACAGACTCAGGCAGTGCGG
The DNA here is from genome assembly GCA_027031765.1 of Promethearchaeota archaeon. Classification (GTDB taxonomy): domain Archaea; phylum Asgardarchaeota; class Thorarchaeia; order Thorarchaeales; family Thorarchaeaceae; genus JALVPN01. The sequence goes on from JALVPN010000211.1 coordinate 52,042, forward strand.
CAATCAAGTCCTTCTTGGTACGGCGTCCCGTCCCGCGCGCGGTCGTAGGTGCCACCTCAGGAGCTGTCGTGGTGGACTCGGCGAGCAGTCTGAGGTCATCAAGTGAGAGAGCTTCAATATCGTCTTGGGACATCCCAGCAAGGACTTCAGGGGGGATTCTTGACAGCAACTGCTCACGCTCGGTCGTCCTGTGGACACGCCGGACACGCCGGACACGCCGGACACGCCTGGTCTTGGGTGGGCCCGTTTCACCCATCAGTTTGTCAACAAGTTCTCGTGCGGTCTCGGGAGTCAGTCTCTGCAAATCCTCTGGTGGCAACGAGTCACGGACATCTTGGGGCAGCTCACCCAGTATCTCTTCGACTTCAGGAGAGAGAGCCCCTCTCTGATTGGACGACGCATCCACTTCTAGCATGCTGTGGTACTCGTCCGCATGCTCCTCAAGTAGGATGGGGCCGGCCTCGAGCTCCTGCTCGAGCACCGATGTGTCAATCTCGATGTCGAAGCCGCGGCTCCGCCACGACATGAACCGGTCTATTGCGTCCACGGTCATGTTGATACCTTCAAGGAACAGACGGATCTCCTCATCGGTCATATCCTGGAAGTCGCCGAGAATCGTACTCAGCGTTTCTTCCGGCAGGCGGGCCCATATCGGGCCATGCAACAGTCTTGACAGCCCAGCAGCACAGTGAGAGCGTACCCAGACGTCCTTGTCGCGGAGACCACGGAGGAGGTGTGGGATAGTCCTCGGCTGGGCGTACCACGCAAGTGCCATTGCAGCAGCAATCCGGACATCATCCTCTTCGTCGTCGAGGGCGGGGAGGAGGTCGGGTACCACCGTGGGGTCGCCCAGGTCCACTGCTGCGATGAGTGCCCGCTCGCGTACCACGTCCGAAGGGTCAGAGAACGCCTTCACAAGGGCTTTACGATAGCGCGGGTCCTGTCTAGCCAATCTGCCGACATCCTCGGTCTCGAAATTCAACAGCATTTCTCGTACTTCAGACAAGGGCGAGTCCTCCGCCGTTCGTCAGACTCATTTGCACCAGTCCGCGCATATCACATTGGCGCGCCATGAAGCTCTGGTCAGCTCCTCTACTTAAATCAGTTGGCAAGATGGACCCCCCGGCATACGAGGACGGACGGGTGTTGACACTGGCCCACCGCGGCAAGGGGCCCACAGCAACCATGACAGTGCTGGAGGACACCGATAGGGTTTTGGCCCGGTTGTATCCCCGGCTGCATGGTGCACCACCGTTGGATCCCGAGAGGAGTAGCGCAACGCTGAGAGTGGTCATATTCACCCTCGTGATGTTGGAGATAGTTGTCATCCCGCCTGCCCTCGTGTCCGTGCTCACGGGCATCGCCAAGGAGCTGGCTGCAACACTGTTGTTCTTCCTGTCATTCGGACTGATCTATGCTGCTGTCGTGCTGTGCCTGAGGTGGGAGGACGCTGGGAGCCCTGAAGACCTGGGCCTGCACCTTGACACAGGTACGCTGCCACACCTTCTCATCGGTGGGACAGCAGGGACAGCAGCAGCAGGGCTCGTGATAGCGTGTGCCATTATGTTTGGTGGCACTCTCCGGGACGCCTCAGAAATCACCGCCGCACTGATTTCCAGTGAACTCATCATCACAGCCCCCGTCGCTATGTTTGAGGAGCTTGCATACAGGGGCTATCTGATGACCAGGATGGAAAGACTGTTGGGGCCCACACGCGGGCTTGTCGGGGCGTCCATCATCTTCTCACTCCTGCACTTCACATGGTGGCTACCCCTCGGCTCGGTGCCGGCACATCTCGTCGCACTCTTCACCCTCAACCTTGCACTGGGTGGCATCGTCCTCGGGCTGGGCTACCACATGTCTGGAGACCGTCTCTGGCTGCCCGTGGGGTTCCACTTCGCATGGAACATGCTGGCCTACGTAGTCTTCCCGGTCTTCCCCAGAGACCCGGCCACAGGGACGCCCACCGTGGTCTACATGCCGGAACTCTTCCAGATCGAGTGGGGGGTCACCACACTGGTCGCGTTCCTCTTTGGCCTGATACTCATGTGGCTCCTCATGCGCACACGCGGCCATGGCGTGCAGGGACTGCGTGCTGCTGCGTAACACTATTCAGTCGGCGGGCACCTGGGATGACCCGTGGGACAGATGAGCGAGAGCGACAGACCAATAGAGGTCGTCCTTGAGGACGGCACGACAGTCCGGGGAGTACTGGACAGGGTGAAGGGCCCCCTCATAGTTGAGGACATAACCGACAGGCTCCCAATAACCGGACGCGCTGTTGTGATGGGCAAAGAGGTCAGGATAACCCTGGGCATCGGCAGGGGAAACCTCAAGGCGACACGCAACGTCCAGCGCGGCGAGATCGCCTACATGCCACTGGGCGATTCTCTCTGCATATACCTTGAAGATACAACAACACCCGCACCTGTCAACCCACTAGGCATGGTGACACCAGTGGACGCGGTCGACAGTCTGCGAGGTGTCAGGAGGGGGGCAAGGGTCACTATCAGGGCCCCGTGAACCGGGGCACACACTGACGGCGTCTTGTGCCAAGGCATCACGAGCGTTGGACGGCCTCGATGATCGTCTGGGCGTCGTCAGACTCGGGCTCCGTGGGGTCGACCACCATACCGGGTTCCCGGGTCTCGATGAGGACCTCCATCCCGGAGTCGCGCACACGGACAAAGCCAGTCCCGGTTGTCGGACGCACACGGATACACTTTGTTTCGAACTCGTACTTGCCAGACAACTGTGTGGCCCGGGCCTCCCGTCCAAGCCGTGACACTGCAACTCTCAGTCGTTCCTTCAGTTCTGCCGCCTGGACCTGTAGCTTCCTGCGGGCTGCGCTTTCCGCATCAAGTGCTTGCTGTAACTCCTCGAACTCGACCCGTGGTACGTAGTCGCTGTACGGGTCGACCCAAGTAATCCGCGTACCGCTCTGCCTCCGGACAGTGTGCACGAAGTCGAGCGCACTGAGCACTGCCACTATGTCGTATACCCTCCGCTTCTCCTTGATGCCAAGGAGCCTGGCGAGCTCGGCGCTCTCAATCCCCGCGTCCCCACGCTCCTTAAGAATGGCTATTGCATTCTGGGCGAGCTCTCTCAGTCGTGTCAACACGGCACCTCAGGTACGTCGAGTGACAATTACTCCTCAAGGAACAGAGCAATAAATTGGCAATACCACCTTGTATTTAGGTGTTTGTATTGTGTTTCTTTTTTTCGTAAGACCCGCGACAAAAAACATCTGAGGATTATTCGACCCGACCGACGAAAAAGCGCACTGTCCACTGGAAGACGTACTACCGACAATTTCTTATCATCCCACAGGCCGGACACACAGGCCAACCCGAAACACGACGCAATGGCGGCGGTAGCAATGAGCAGGAAAAAAGTAATCATCATGGGCGCGGCTGGCCGCGACTTTCACAACTTCAACGTCTTTTTCAGGGACAATGAGGAGTATGAGGTCGTGGCCTTCACGGCCGAGCAAATACCGGGCATCGGTGATAGGGTCTACCCACCCGAGCTGTCTGGCGGTCTCTACCCGGACGGCATCCGCATCTATCCGGAGGAGAAGCTGCCGGAACTTGTGAAGGAGCACGGTGTGGAACAGTGCATCCTCGCATACTCTGACCTGTCCTATGAGACCGTTGGGAGCAAGATTGCATGGGTGAACTCCATGGGCCCGGACATGAGGCTCATGGGGCCGACCACGACGATGCTCAAGAGCAAGAAGCCCGTAATCGCAGTGTGTGCTGTGAGGACGGGCTGTGGAAAGAGCCAGACGTCCCGGCGTGTCAATGAAATCCTCGTCCGGAAGGGGCTCAGGCCCGTGAATGTCAGGCATCCCATGCCCTATGACCCCGACCTCACGACCCAGATTGCGCAGCGCTTTGCCACCCTTGAGGACATGGACAAGTACAACTGTACCATCGAGGAGCGCGAGGAGTACGAGCCCATGGTCAAGATGGGCATTGTTGTGTACGCCGGCGTCGACTACGAGAAGATCCTCCGGCAGGCCGAGGAAGAGGCGGACATCATAACGTGGGACGGCGGCAACAACGACACCCCGTTCTACAGGCCCGACCTGCACATTGTGGTCGCCGACCCCCACCGTCCGGGCCACGAGATATCATACTATCCTGGTGAGACGAACCTCAGGATGGCAGACGTAGTGATAATCAACAAGGTTGAGACCGCCGACTACGAGGACATAGAGGAGGTCAGGGAAAACGTCATGGCCGTGAACCCGGACGCACTGATTATCGATGCTGCCTCACCACTGACAGTGGACAACATCGATGTCATCAGGAAGAAGCGAGTCATAGTCATTGAGGACGGGCCGACCGTGACCCATGGAGAGATGCCCTATGGTGCGGGGTACATCGCCGCACGTAAGGCGGGCGCGTCCATCGTTGACCCACGGCCCTATGCGGTCGGGAGCATCCAGGACACCTTCAGGAAGTACACACACCTCGAAGATGTGCTCCCGGCGATGGGCTACGGGAAGGCCCAGATCCGCGAGCTCGAAGAAACCGTCAACAGGGCCGATGTCGATGCGGTCGTCATTGGCACGCCCATAGACCTCGGGCGCCTCATCAAGATTAACAAGCCAAGCACACGCGTCCGCTACGAACTGCAGGAGATAGGCCGCCCGGACCTTGAAGATGTCATTGGTGACTTCTTGGAGGAGCGCGGCCTGTCACAGTGACGGGTGCAAGGCGCCCCGACGTGGTGGCGACCCGGTACGGACACACCGGGCATTCAGGACCGTACTGTCCTGGCCGGGCCTACCACCACTCATCAGCGACCGGCCCCGAGGGCTCTACCCCTGAGACCACACCAAGAGCAGGGCCAACACCAGACCTCATCTTCAGCAGGTTCAGGTAGAGCACAGACCTGAACACAGCGTCAATGGGTGCCACCAGGAAGGCGACTCCCAGCGAGGCCACCAACAGTGCCACCTGGCCCGCAGTTACGAAGATAGCAGTCAGCCCCACCAAGACAATGCCTGCGAGGATGAGTTTGAGGAGGGTGAACATGATGATGGCACCTAGGACGTGAAAGAAACGGCCCTGCGTGAGGACGTACGAGCGCCTGAGCGCTTCAGACACGGAGCAGTCGTCCGCCACGGGCACCACCATTGCCACATACATCCGGACTGCAAAGAACAGCGCCGCGAACAGGCACAACATGCCCCCGGCAAAGAGCAGGAGGATGTAGCTGGAGGGCGCGCTGGCAGTGAGTACCAGATAGATGGACGTTGACATTGCAAGCAGCCACACCACCAGCAGGCCACCCGTTACAAGGGACACCACGACCGATACAGAAACAACACCTGCAAACGTCTCATTCCCACGTGATATTGCCAAGTGGAGATTATCAACGCCGCGCCCGTACCGGGACAGGACGTATGCAATCACCCATGCAGTGCCCAGACCGGAGAGGAACAGCCCTATTGCCACCAGCGCTATGTCAGCAATCACAAAGGTCACTGGCATATTCATCCACGACATCATTGCACCGGGCAACAGGTCAAGGGAGAATGACAGGTACTGCAAGTCTGATGTAAATGTGGCCAGTACCTTGTCGCCGAAGAGTAGGACGAGGACTGTAAAGCGGAGCACTCCCGACAACAACAGCATGCTCCCCAAGAGCGCAGCGTACACATGGGGTCTCTTGATCCACAGGTCCACCGCCCTGACAGCCACGGCCACCGCACCGAGTGGCTCTTCCAATTGTTCGTCCGGAGGTGTCGGCTTAGCATCGAAGTCAATTGCCATGTGAGAACAACCCCGACCACCGACTGGGTGAAGATGCTAATAACCCCAACGGCGGGCGCGATGTCCACGGCACACCCCGGACCAGCAGGACACACACTGGACCAGCGACCGGCACCCGGGCGCATGGTCGCACCCGGTCGGTGAAACACCTGTCATGACGGGCTACTACCACCACTCGTCAGCAGCTGTGGACTCACGCTCTCCTGTCCGTTCCAGCAGGTCCTTGTACAGGACAACGCGGAACACGGGGGCTATTGGACTCAGGAGGAGGGCCGAGACCATGTTTGGGAGGACCAGCCCGATGGGGCCGAGGAGGACGAGGAACCCGGCCATCGCCATCGCGAGGACGTATGACAGGACGAGCAGCAACAGGGACACCAGCAGGTGGGCCCCGAGGACATGGAAGAACGAGCCCTTTGTGAGGTCAAAGGAGCGCTGGACTGCCTGGGTGGGCGAAACGCTCTCTGCAACCACCACCACCGTGGCAACGGTCGTACGCACGTAAAAGAACAGGACGATGAGGCTGACAACGATGAGGACCGAAAGACCGTACAGGAGTGGGCCGATATCGGAGGGTGTAGGCGTGGTCGCGGGCTCGGTCGCCTGGACGAATACGAGGGAGGGCACCATCAGCACAGCCACGACCAGACCAATGATTGCCTGGACTACAGCTACTGGGACGAGCCTTGTGAGGCCTGTCGAGAGAGCGGCCCCGGCATCGCGTCCCTCAGAGGTGTAGTCACGCAGAGCGAAGGCCAGAGTGGCTGCCTCGGCACCGGCAAGCATGACAATTCCCCCGACCGTCAGGACAACGAGGACTGCAAGATATACGGTCGTCGATGCGGTCACCTGACCACTCAACACGTCAGTGAGGACTGTGGAGATCAGCGAGGACGGGTCGGGGCCGACAGTGGCGTAGGAGGCGATGGCACTGCTCCCGAAGAACGCGACCACCACGACCAGCCTTACAAGTACGAAGAGCAGGGCGTATAGGCCGAAGAGTGCCATGTAGATATAGATGGGCCCGCGCCACCAGACAGAGAGCCCACGTGTAACAACTCCCACTGTAGACAGTCTGAACTGCCCGGCTGTGCTCCCGGGCGCTTCCTCTTCAAGTGCCAAGACATGACCTCCAAGCACACGGTGCCACGACTGCGCCCCTTATCTTTCCTGCGGACTGCACACCCACGACACATGACCGGGCGCACCGAGGTGCTACATCAAGAGGGACGTGGGCGCACATCACAGACCTCCATGAACTTCATGCCACCCGCCCGTTCAAGCAGCTCCTCAAAGCCCATGATGAACACACGCGGTGTGACCTCCGTGCTGTTCTTCGTGATGCGCTGGATCTCGCGGATGAGGCCGGTGTAGTCCCCGTTGGGAGGGCCCTTTGGAGCAACGTACAGGTTCAGGACATCCATACTGTAAGGGTCGTGCATGTCCTCCTTTGCAATCTCAATCTGGAGCTCCTCGATGGCATCGAGGGCGAGCAGGTCTGTCCGGAGTGCCGAGAGGTTCACTGTGGCACCCTTGACCTTCTTCTCACTGATGCCCATGACCTCCATCTGCGCCTGTGCGTCGTTCGTGCGGCCAATGTCCCAGAAGAAGGGCCCATCAAGGCCGCAGTGTGGACACTTTCCGAGCTCGTACTTTGAGCTCACGTCACCCAGCAGGAAGCCCTCGAAGACCGTGCCGGTACCATCGAGGTGGAAAAGGACCACATGTCCGCCCTCGCCTTCACTGACAAAGTCGTACGTGCCATCATCATTGAACCTGACGAACTCCCATGACATCATGAGCGGCGACACGCTGTGGTATGGCCCCTCGTAGTTGCACTGGACAGCAAAGCTGAACTTGCTCTCCGAGGACGCGTATCCGCCAATGACCCGCACCTCCCGCGCGCCCTTTTCCATGAGCGTCTCGCGGATGTCGTCGGCAACACGCGGGTAGATCTTCTCGCCAGCAAGGAGGACGACCACTCTCTCGGGGGCCTCATAGTCTGAGGTTGCCATTGTGCGGAAGAACCTGTTGCGCATGTAGCTCGGCATGCCTGCAAAGCCGTTGACCTTGAACACCTTGGCCAGCTCCACCAGCTTCTCGGTGGGAATTGCACCACCAGCGCTGGTAGCAACGTAGAACTTGCTCATCTGGCGCAGCCCCAGGTTCACCGCGTGCCACCCGAGGTGCGGCGCGTAGGGGAAGAGGTTCATGCTCACCATCTCCCAGCCCTTTTTGGCCCACGGGTCTATGGCGAGCTGTCCGACCTTCACACAGTTCCTCTTGAGGAGGTCGTGGTCATACCGGGTCAGGAACACCGGGCTGGGCAGCCCGGACGCGCGGCCGGAGCTGAGCCAGAACTGCAATGGTGAATAGGTGTAGGTCATGAAGTCACGCAGCCGGGCCATGGCAGCATCGGCGCCAAGTCCGAGCTTCACGCGGAGGCCATTGTTCCTGATGAAGCGGTAGTCGTTGTCCCGGCCCACTTCCTTCGTATAGTCCATGAGACCCCTGATTATGTCTGCGGGTTCCCGGGGACTGCCGTCCACTTCAGAGGGGTTGAGTACAAACTCGCGCAGGTTGTCCTTGTAGTCGCTCTTCCTGACAAGGGGGATGTTGTAACGTGCCCAGTCCTCAATCTGTGTGATGTCATATGGGTCAATGCCGTGCTCCTTGAAGAGCCGCCGGTAGTACGGGTGGTTGGGCCAGACCTGGTACCTGATGAACGCCCGGAACTTGCGCTGCTGAAGCTCGCGTATCTCACGGTGGTCTGTACGCTTCAGCTCTTCAAACGTAAAGGTGGTACGTGTCATACTAGGCCTCCGGAGGGGAGATTGCAAGGGGTGACTGACCGGGCATACAAATAATAAGAATTACGAGCACTCGCCGGCCCGAGGACACTGCAGAGGACCAGTATAGGTTTCAGAAAGCCATAATAGTATCAACACCCAAACAACCCGTGCAGCTTGGCCGAGTGGAACCGCACGGAGTGAGCCCCATTGTCAGCAACAGATGAGAAGCTTCAGAGAGGAATCATAGAGCTTGAGAAAGGGAACGACAAGAAGGCCTTCGGATACTTTAAGGACGTCTTTGAGGCGCGGCAGGAGCGACTACTGAGGAACGTGCAGGAGAACCCCAAGTCGCCAACGCTCATGCTCGACGCA